>NZ_VSMK01000801.1 GCF_011682075.1 Nitratidesulfovibrio liaohensis | reverse complement strand
AGCCGCCCCCGCAGCCGTGATCGCGCCCGTGTCCGAACGCGGCCCCGCGCCGTCCATGCCTCCCGCCAGCACGCCGCCCAGCGCGCCGCGCAGTTCCTCGTACCGGTCGTACAGCGCAACGTAGCCGTTCCCGGTCAGCGCGTTGAGGTTGTAGACCACATGGTGCACCAGCCGCGACAGTTCGTGCACCGAAGCCTCCAGAAAGGCCCGGTCGAAGATGTAGGCCCCGCCAAGGGCCTGATCCATTTCCGCCATGCGCTCCAGCGCCTGCGTGTTGCAGGCCAGGATGCGTCGGAAGTTCTGGAACAGCGCCCGGATGCGCCAGCGGGTATCCGCCGGGGGCTGCGCGCCCCCGCGCGCGGAAAACGGCCACCACATGCGCACCCCCTAGCTGCTCGTGTCCTTTCCGGCCCCGCCGTCCGCATCGCCCCGTTCCGCTCCCTCGCGCAGTTCAGCCTCGATGCGCCGTACGCAGTCCAGGATGTCGCCCAGCTTGAACGGCTTGGCCACGAAGTCGAACGCGCCCTTGCGGAACGATTCCTTGGCCGTGTCCAGCGTGGCGAATCCGGTGATGACCACGATGCGCGCCTGCGGCTGGATCTGATGGGTGCGCTCCACCACCTGCAGGCCGTCGGCCCCTTCCATCTTCAGGTCCGTGACCACCACGTCGAACGGGGCTTCCGCAATGCGTTGCAGCGCGGTGGCGCTGTCGGTGCAGGTTTCCACCTCGTACCCCGCCTTCTGGAAGGCGGGTTTGAGCCGCTTGCAGACGATGGGTTCGTCGTCAAGTACCAGAATGCGCAGTCGTGACGGCATGTCCGCCCCCTGTTCGTTTGGTGGGGTCGTCGTGGTGTGTCGCGACGACGTTGGAAATGGCCTCCATGAAGGTTCGCACGTGGTCCGCCACCTGCTCGTCGCTGTGCATGCGGGCGTCGAGCTGGCGGGCATAGCCCACCAGTCCGCCCAGCATGCGCATGCGCAGGAGCATGCGCGGCTCCGACAGCTTCTTGATACGGCCTACCACGAGGTCGCCGTGAACCTCCACGCGAAAGTCGAAGCGTTCCAGCACCTCGGCCACGAAGCGCGCCCGGCGCGAGCGCCGCACCAGTTCCGTGACCCCGCCAAGAAAGCGGAAGTGGATGTAGTTGTCGTTGATGGTGCTGCCTATGTAGGCGTCGATGATGTTGAAATGATAGCCCAGCCGCATGTTCACGTTCATGTATTCGCGCAGCACCACGGCCAGGTTGCGGCCCACCTCGCGCGGGCCCGCCTGCGAGGCGCTGAAGGTGCGCGTGAAGCTGGACATGAAGCTGCCAAGGTCCACCGGCACCGGGGCCGTGTCCCACATGCCCGATTCCGTCAGCCCGTCCAGAAAGGCGCGCAGCGGCACGGAGCAGACCTGCCCGGTGACCAGCCCGGCCTCTTCGGGCAGGCATTCGGTGCCGCCGCCCGCGTCGATGACGGTAAGACCCAGCGGCGGGCCGTCCAGCAGGCGGCGGGCCGGGGCATGGTGCAGCGCCTCGTGCCGCTGGCTGAGGTCCACCAGCGTTTCCACGGCCTTTTCGTGAATGTACCGGGTGATGTCGTGGTAGGTGCGGCAGGCCCTGGGCTTGAAGTCGTCGGCATGCGGGTCCACCAGGTTCAGCGGCGAGATGCGCTTCAGCAGGCGGCGCAGCAGACGGTACTCGTACGATTCCTCGAACACGTCGGTCTCGGTCCGTTCGAAACGGTCCAGCTCGGCGATGCGCCCCCGGTAGACCACGTTCTGGGTGGCGTCGAGGGTGATTTCCTCTCCGTCGCGCAAGAGTTCCGTGGCCACTTCGGTGTTCACAACTGCGGGCACGCGCTGTTCGCGGGCAATGGTGGCCATGTGTCCGGTGGGCGAGCCCACGTCGGTGATGATGCCCTGCGCCCGCCGCATGACCCGCGCATAGCGCGGCGAGGTGTACTTGGACACCAGGATGCCGCCGTCAGGAAAGGCGTCCAGGTCCGTGGCGTGGTCCACCAGCACCACCCGGCCCACGGCCACCCCGCGCTGGGCCACCATGCCCCTGCCGGACAGGATGACCTCTGCCCGGCTGGTGGCGTCCTGCACCGGCACGCACAGGCCCGCTTCCGCCGTGGTGCACAGCGGGCGCGATTGCAGCACGTGCAGTTCGCCTTCGGCGTCGAAGGTCCATTCCACGTCCTGCGGACGTTTGTGATATCGTTCCAGCGACATGCCCGCGCGCGCCAGCTGTTCCAACTGGGCGTCGGTCAGGCAGGGGGCGTCCTGCATGTCGGGGGGCACGTCTTCCCAGGTCATGTCGCCCTTGGGCGCGGGTACCATGCGCCGCGCCTTGTGGGCGATTTCGCGGATAATGATCCGGTAGGGCGGGGTGCGTTCCAGCAGAAAGGTGTCCGTTGCCGTCTCGCCGCCCACCACGGCGGCACCGCCGCCCCACGCGGCGCTGACGACCATGGCCTCGCAGTTGTCGCCCGCATGCAGGGCGCAGGTGTACAGCACGCCGCTTGCCCGGCTGTGGGCCATCAGTTGGCAGCCCACGGCCATGGCCACTTCGGTTTCCCGAAAGCCCCTGTCCAGCCGGTAGCGCCACGCCTCCACGGAATAGACGCTGGCGATGACGTTCTTGTACGCCTCCACAACCCGGTCGGGCGGCACGTTCAGCTCCGTGGCGTACTGCCCGGCAAAGCTGGCGTCGCCGTCCTCGCCCCAGGCGCTGCTGCGCAGGGCCAGGCGCAGGGGCTGCTTGCGGCGCATGCCCAGCACGTCCACCATGGCGTCGATCTGGGCCACCAGCCCCCACGGCAGGGGGGCATCGTGGATGCCGCGTTGCATGAGCTCGGAAAGTTCGCGCAGGCCCTTGTCGGTGCCGTCCCAGTCCTGCATGCCTTGCTGGGCAAGGGCCAGCAGGCCGTTGCGGGTCATGAAGGTGAAGAAGGCGGCGGTGGTGATGGCAAAGCCGTCGGGCGTGCGCAGGTGCAGGCGGTTGGACAGGTCGCCCAGTTGGGCCAGCTTGCCGCCCACCTCGTCCTCGGCATCCGGGCCGATGTCGCGGAACGGCAGCACCAGCCGCCCCCCCTCGAAGTGGTGGCGCCCGGCGATTTCCTCCTGCAACTGGTGCTGGATGCGCTCGAAGGCCAGGAACAGCTCCACGTTCTTGCGCTGGCCCAGCACGCTCATGTCCGAGATGAGCTTGAAGACGTGGTCGTCCAGCTGTTCGCAGGCATCGACGATGTACTGGCGGTCGAACACGTATTCGCCGCCCAGTTTGTCGCCCATGTCGGCCATCAGTTCGAGGATGCGGTTGTTGCGTTCGAGGATGCTCTTGAACTTCTTGAAGAGCAGCGCGAACGGCAGCCCCCGCGAACCGCGCCAGCGGGCGAGAAGGTCGGCCATGTGCGAGAGGATTCCCACGGCTGCTCCGGGTTCGGGGGGCGGCGGACCGCCCCCCGGTAGTGGCGGGGTGCCCTGTTAATGGGCACCCTTGCTCTGGAATACCAACCCCACGGCCAACCCGGCCAGGATGGCCACCAGCGTGGCCAGCACGCCGTACAGCAGCCCCCGGTCGAAGGCCATGTGCGCGAGCCACGCGGGCGTGCCCACCAGTTCGGCCCGCACCGGCACCGAGGTGGAACCCACCACCTGCCCGTCGCGCAGGGCGAACACGTCCACCGTGTAGGTGCCGGGCGACATGCGCGAGGGGATGTCCAGTTCGGCGGAGAAGGCCCCGTCGTCGGTGACGGTGATGCCGCCCACGCCTTCACGGTACAGGCCGTCGTGCTGCTTCAGGCGCACCAGTTCGGCGGGTACGTCCAGCACATCGGCACCCTGGGCTGCCGCGCCGTCTTCCTGCTTCACCCCGGCGCGCACGGCATCGAGGCCAAGGCCGGTGCCGCCGATGTCCGCCAGCGGGCGCGACGAGGTCACCAGGTACACCGAAGGCACGTCGTGCAGGTGCACGGTGCCCATGTTCATCCACAGCAGGCCGAAGGCCTTGCCCTTCTGCCGCAGGGCCAGGTCGCCGGATGCCCCGGTGAACCGGGCCACGATGGCGCTGCCGCGCGGTGCCTCGCCCGAAAAGTGCAGGGTGGTGCCGGTGTACGAAGTGCCGATGACGATGTCGCCGGGCTTCACGGCCAGGGCCACGCCGCCGTCATCGGCACGGGCCGTGGCGGCCAGCAGGCACAGGCACAGGAGCAGGCCGGTAATGATGTGCAGCGGATGCGTGCGACGCATGGCTAGTGCCCCCCCGCGTAGGCCAGCAGCACGTCGGGGCGCGCCAGCAGGTCGAAGAGCATCTTGCCCATGACCGCGAGCACCAGCGTGGCCAGCAGGATCTTCAACTGGTCGCCCTGCAGCTTCTTGCCGATGCGCGTGCCCACCTGCGCGCCCACGGACGAGCCGATGAGCAGCAAGAGGGCCAGGATGAAGTCCACGGTGTGGTTTTCGACGGATTGCATGACCGTCACGTTGACGCAGGTGAACAGGATCTGGAACAGGCTGGTGCCCACCACCACGTGCATGGGCATGCGCAGCAGGTAGACCATCACCGGCACCATGATGAACCCGCCTCCCACGCCCATGATGGCGGCCAGCACGCCCACCAGCGCGCCCAGCCCCAGCGGCATGAGCAGCGAAAGACGCACCCCGGAACGGGGGAAGTCCGTCTGCCACGGCATGCTGCGGATGCAGCGTTCGTACAAGGATTCCCCGGTCGGGGCGGGCTTGGACGCGGCCCCGGCACGCGGGGCGCGCAACGCCTGCAGGCTTTCGAAGAACATGTAGCCGCCCACCAGCCCCAGCATGAGCACGTAGGTGACGTTGATCAGGAAGTCGGCGTTGCCCATGGCGCGCAGCAGCTTGATGATGCGCACGCCCACGCTGCCGCCTGCCACGCCGCCCACCAGCAGCAGCAGTCCCATTTTGAAATCGACGTTGCCCAGGCGGAAATGGGCCAGCGTGCCGGAGGTGGAGGCCCCCACGATCTGGTTGGAGTCGGATGCGGCGGCAACCGTGGGCGGAATGCCCAGCATGATCAGCAGGGGGGTCATCAGAAAGCCCCCGCCCACGCCGAAGATGCCCGAAAGCAGCCCGACGGCCCCGCCAAGGCCCAGAATGGCGGCGATGTTCACGCTGTTTCCTGCTATGGGCAGGTACATGTGCAGCGGTATGTTCATACGTCAGCCTCGTTGTGGTGCATCAGCGCACGTTATGCACGTTTGGGATTCACGATCTCGACCCGGCACGAAATCCGGTGGCACAGCGCCTGCAACGCGGATACGGCATGGCCGGTGGCAGCATGATCGGTGGGAGCCGCTTCATGAATGAGCAGCGTTATTCCGTGGGTGTTCACGAATGAAACTATGGCGTCCTCGTATCCTCCTTCGGCGATGAAATATTCCACGGGTACTCCTTCGGCCTTGGCCGCGCCCACCAGCAGTTCCAGACGCTGGCGCACTGCACCGCCGGAAGCCCCGGCCCGCGTGCCGTTCACGAACAGCACGTACAGCCGGGCCCGGATGCGGCGGGCCAGCGAACAGCCATGGGCCAGCGCCTCCCAGTGGGCGCGGCGTTCGTCGATGCCAACAAGAATGCGTTCCATGCACGACCTCGTGCGGCGCACTAAGCAACCGCGATGCCATGCGGGAACGCATTTTTTAATGAGTTATTTCGATGTATTGTGAAGAAATGGAGCGAAGGAGGGGTGTCCGGACTATTCCATTTTGAACAGCCTGCGCGTAAACATCGTGAAAAATGTTTCAATATGGGAATCGGACAGGTGTCGGCGCTCGCAGCGGGCGGGTATTCACCAGTGTCCGGCGATGGCAACCGACCAGGAATACAGCATGAACAGTCAGCAAGATTCCTTCGGAAACGACCAGTCTTCCTCCTCGGGCACGCCTGCCGTAACGGGCACCACGGGTACGGCTGGCGCACCGGATGCGCCCCCTGCCGTATCCGAGCGGGCGGGGAAGGGCTGCGCCTTCGGCTGCCCCCGGCAGTTCTTCCGCTCCATCAAGGGAAAGATCTTCATCCTGTTCGCCGTGACGTTCATTTCCATCGGCGCGCTGGCCGCGCTGAACTACTGGAGCCTGTCCACGGTGAGCCAGCGGCTGCTGCTGGGTGAACGCTACGACGACCTCCTGAACAACATCCTGGAGGTGCGCCGCTACGAAAAGAACTACCTGTTCTACCGCGATGCGGGCAGCCTGACCGAAAGCCTGGCCTATCTGGAACGCATCGACGCCCTGACCGCGGAACTGGCCGAGGACATGGCACTGGTGGCGGGGCAGGTGGAGCTAGTGCGCTTTCGCGACCTGCTGGGTCGGTACGGCCATTCGGTGCGCACACTGGTACAGGGCGGCACGGCCAATCAGGATGAGTTGCGCACCCTCGGCAAGTCGCTCATCGACGAGGCCGACGCCCTGCGCAAGCAGAAGCGCGAACGGGCGCACAAGGCGCTGGAACGCACGCTGGTGCTGCCCCTGGCCTTTCTGGCGGTGTTCCTGCTGCTGATGGTGCTGGTCATCAAGCTCATCTCCACGGGTCTTTTGCGGCCCCTGGACATGGTGGCGGCCACCACGGGCCGGGTGGGGCGCGGCGACTTCAGCCCCATCGCCACCGGGGCGGAACAGCTGAGCGAGATTGCCAGCTTCATCCACGCCTTCAACCGCATGGCGCACGAACTGGCCGTGAATCAGGAGCACCTGTTGCAGGCCCGCAAGATGGCGGCGCTCGGCACCTTCACGGCGGGCATTGCCCATGAACTGAACAATCCCATCAACAACGTGCTGCTGAGCGCCGAAGGCCTGCGCGAGGACTATGGCGAAGGCATCGACGCCGACGGGCAGGAAATGATCGGCGACATCATGCAGCAGGCCGAACGGGCGTCGGACATCGTGCGCAACCTGCTGGACTTTTCGCGCACCGAGCACCCCACCTTCACGGCGCTGCGCCCGGCGGACATCATCGGCTCCACGGTCAGCCTGCTGAAGAATCAGGTGATGCTGTCGGGCATCGGCCTTTCGGTGCACGTGCCCGCCGATCTGCCCATGGTGCGCGGCGACCTGCGCAGCCTGCAACAGGTGTTCATGAACCTGCTGCTCAACGGCATTCAGGCCACGCCGCGCGGGGGCAACGTGGCTGTGGTGGCCATGGGCGTGCCGCCGGGGCACGTGGCCTTCGAAGTGCGAGATTCCGGCCCCGGCATACCGGAGGACATTCGCGAGCACATCTTCGAGCCGTTCTTTTCGACCAAGGAAGTGGGCAAGGGCACCGGCCTCGGCCTTGCCGTCACCTACGCGCTGGTGCACCGGCACGAAGGCCGCATAGAGGTGCACGGCGGCGAGGGCCGGGGCGCCACGTTCACGGTGTTGCTGCCCGTGGCCCGGCCCGCCGGGGACAGGAGGGATGCCGGCATGACGGATGATGCCGCGTCCGAAGAGGGGGATATCTGATGCTGTTGTTGCGCGTCGCCATCGTTGACGACGAACCCGTGGTTTGCAAACGCCTCAGCCACGCCCTGTTCAAGGAAGGCTACGAGGTGGAGGCGTTCATGAGCGCCCGCTCGTTTCTGGAAGCCATGATCGACCGGCCCTTCGATGTCGTGTTCTCGGACATGCGTCTGCCCGATATGGACGGACTGGAACTGCTGCCCAAGATCAAGGCCCTGCGACCCGAGACCGAGGTGGTCATCGTCACCGGGTACGGCAGCATTCAGACCGCCATAGAGGCCATGCGCGAAGGGGCCTTTCACTACGTGACCAAGCCGGTGAACTTCACCGAGATTCGGGCCATCGCCAAGCGGGCGCAGGAAAAGATCGGCATGCGCATGGAAAACGCCCGCCTGCGCGAGGCGCTGCTGGGCAGTTCCGGCCTGTCATCCATCGTGGGCAACAGCCCGGCCATTCAGGACTTGTTCGCTCTTGTGCGCAAGGTGGCCCCGGTGGACTGCAACGTGCTGATCCAGGGCGAAAGCGGCACCGGCAAGGCGCTGGTGGCCCTGGCCCTGCACCACCTTTCCCCGCGCAAGAACCAGCCGTTCGTCACCTTCAATTGCGGCGGATTCACCGAGGAACTCATCAGCAGCGAGCTGTTCGGCTACGAGAAGGGGGCCTTCACCGGGGCCAGCGCCAGCAAGGTGGGCCTGCTGGAAGCGGCCAGCGGGGGCACGGTGTTTCTGGACGAAGTGGGAGAAATGCCCCTGTCCATGCAGGTGCGCCTGCTGCACGTGCTGCAGGAGCGGCGCATACTGCGGGTGGGTGGGACAAAGCCGGTGGAGCTCGACATCCGGGTCATTGCCGCCACCAACCGCGACCTGAAGGCGGAAGTGGAAAAGGGCACCTTCCGCGAGGACCTGTTCTTCCGGCTCAACGTGGTCAGCACCACGCTGCCGCGCCTGGCCGACCGGCGCGAGGACATCCCCCTGCTGGTGCGCCACTTCATCGACAAGTACGCGCTGGCCTTCCGCAAGTCGGTGCACGGCATCGACGAGCAGGCCCTGGGCGCGCTGACGGGGTACAGCTTTCCCGGCAACGTGCGCGAGTTGGAAAACATCATCGAGCGGGCCGTGGCCCTGACCGACGGCCAGACCATTGGTCTGCTGGATCTGCCGGAGGACATCCGCAACCTGGAGTTCGACACGCTTGAAGGCGACGGCCTGCCCACCCTGGCCGAGGTGGAACGCCGCTATGTGATCAGGATTCTGGAAAAGACCGGCTACAACAAGCGTCTCGCCGCGCAGGTGCTGGGCGTGCCGCGCACCACCCTGTGGCGCAAGCTGAAGGAATACGGGGTGGAGTAAGGGGAAAGGAAGGCGTGCGGGTGCTCATGGCTGTGTCCGATTTGCTGCGGCGCGGCGGCATGCCATGCGCCGCGCGTTGCCCGTTGGAAAAGGCACGAGATCGCCGGGCGTGGGGACAGGGGGGAGATCCGGAGTCGGGTATGCGCCCGAACCACCAGTGTAGTCCATATTTGCGCCGTGTGCAGGCCCTGATTTTTTCCCAGGGGGGCGCAGGACCGTGGGGAAAAGGTGCGTCAAGGGAAGCCGACGGTGGGACGGTCGGGCGCATGCGGGGCACGACATGCGCCGCCGGGGGGGGGGGGAGGTGCCCCGCCTACTGCCCCTGCTTGACGGCCAGCGGAGTGCCCGCCTGCCCGGCGTAGAAGACGATGATCTCGGCGGGTTCGCTGCCGGGGTTGAAACCCTGGTGCGGGGTGTTCACCACTTCCACGATGGGGTCGCCCGCCGCGAGGCGCAGTTCCCTGCCGTCTTCCGTGACCACGACGAGTTGCCCGCGCGTCAGCACCCCGGCGTTGATCACCGGGTGCTGGTGCAGGGGCAGTCGCGCACCCGCCGGAATGGTGATGCGCAGCATGGTGACCTGCGGCTGGCCCTGCGGATAGGCGGGCAGCAGGGCGCCGTCCCAACTGCGCTCCGACTGGACCAGTTGGACGGAGCTGACGGCTTGGCCGGCAACCTGGCCGACAACCTGGCCGACAACCTGGCCGACAACCTGGCCGACAACCTGGCTGGCGGCCTGCGAAGGGGCCTGGGGGGCGTCCGGCGCGTGTGCGTGCCGGGCCGCGCAACCACCTGACAGCGTCAGTGCGGCCAGCAGCAGGAAGGAAGACATCCGGGAGGCATGGCCGACGGGAGAGGGCGCGAAGGCCGTGTTGCGGGAGAAGGGGGGAGAAGTTCGCATGCTGTTCCCCAAGATGTGTTCAGGTGCGGGGCCAGGGGTGGGAACCGGCGGCGGGTCGACCGCCATGCGGAATCGGAGAAACGTCCGGAGTGCCCCGGCGCAGTCTGGCTCCTGTCAGCCCCCCCCCGGTCGGGCGGCGATCAGACGGCACTCAGGGGGCGGTGGCGCCCGCCTTGAGGTGCTTCTGCCGCTTGCGGTCATACATCAGCGTGTCGCACCGCTTCAGCAGGGCGTCAACGCATTCGCCGTCGCGCGAGCAGGCCAGCCCGTAGCTGAAGGCCACGCGGTACGGCCTGCCCGAGGTCGCATCCTGCTCTGCCAGGGAGTTTTCAAGGGTGCAGAGCCGTTCGTAGAGCGCGGCGGGGTCGTTATCGAACTGGACCACGGCGAACTCGTCACCGCCAAAGCGCATCACGCTGAACCCTTCGCCAAAGGTCTCGCGCAGCCCTTCAGCAAGCGTCAGCAGGGCCATGTCCCCGGCTGCATGCCCGTGCCTGTCGTTGATGGCTTTCAGGCCGTCCATGTCCAGCAGGGCCACGCACATCTTCAGTTCGCGCATGCGCCGGGCCTTTGCGATGGCGTTGCGGTAGGCGGTCCTGTTGGCCAGCTTGGTCAGTTCGTCCCGTTCCGACGAATTGATGAAGACGGTCACCATCAGGATGATGCATGAGATGGCCCAACTGCTCCACATGGTAAGAAATATGAAATACT
Source organism: Nitratidesulfovibrio liaohensis (assembly GCF_011682075.1). Lineage (GTDB taxonomy): Bacteria > Desulfobacterota > Desulfovibrionia > Desulfovibrionales > Desulfovibrionaceae > Cupidesulfovibrio > Cupidesulfovibrio liaohensis. The sequence continues at coordinate 1,549 of NZ_VSMK01000801.1, read as the reverse complement.
GGAGCTGAAAGGCCGCCGTAAGGGCGGGCAGGGCCAGGGCCGTGGCGAACAGGGCTGTTTCTTCCGTCCTCAGGCGGTTGCGTCGGCGTATCAGGAAACCCGCCGCCAGGGCTTGGTAACCGTAGAAAACGACAGGGGATACGACGAACCACGGCCCGCGCGAATAGGTGTTGTCGGGCGCGATGGAGAACAGCAGTCCCGCGTTGTAACTGAGCATTGCCAGCACCGCGTTGCACGCGAGGGGCAGTGCCCAGGCCAGGGTGGCCGATGCGGTAAGGCGCACCCCGGTCCAGTGATGCAGGAAGGTCCATGTCAGGAAGGCGGGTACGGGCACCAGCAGAAAGCCGATGCTGTTGACCAGCTTGCCAAGGGGGACAAGTCGTGCGTCGTCGTGGACCGTGGCGTTGAAATTGGAATCCAGTGCCACGCTGCATGCTTCAAGTACCAGCAACACGAATACGCACACCATGACGGCAACAAGGTGCCGATGGGCGGGAATGCTCTTGTCCAGCTTTACAGCCGCCACGGCAATGGCGGGAAGCAACGCGAGACACATGAGTACATCGACGTGGATCGTGGGCAGATACGTCATGGGAAGTGTGCCTGCTGTGCGTACGGGGCCACATGCTGTTGCAGTTGCACATTGGGGGGGCGTATGGCGGAGCACGTTTGCGGAAGCGGGCCCGTGTCGCTGTCGTGTCGTCTCCGTCACCGCGTCCGTGGCAGTAGAGCGTACCGGAACTGTTCCGTCAAGAGGTCGGGATGACGGGAAATACACGATGCCTTGAAGGGGACGGCGGTGGAGGAGGGGGAAATAGGAAAAACGAGTGTCAGCAGGGGCACACGGACTGGCGGGGCGCCGCATGCGGGCGGCGGCGGGTCAGTCGGCCGGATAGCCCATGCGACCGGGAATGACGCCGCGCACGCCGCCGCGCGGGTCCGGGCAGTCGCCCTGGCGGCGCGGGATGAGATGGATGTGTGTGTGCAAGATGGTCTGCCCGGCGTCCGCGCCGCAGTTGACGCCGATGTTGAAGCCGGTGACGGCGGGGTCCACCGCCGTAATGTGTGCCCGCAACAGGTGGAGCAGGGCGTCCGCGTCGCGCCGCTCCTGCTCCGTGAGACCAAACCAGTCGACCACGTGCCGCCGGGGGATGATCAGCATGTGCCCCGGCGCGACGGGGTGCCTGTCCGCCACGGCAAGGCAGGTGCCGTGCACGTGCGGAGCCCGCGCGGCCATGCCTTCGTCGCAGAAGGGGCAACCGTGCTGGCGCTGGTCGTCTTGCACGTTCTGGGGGGCGTGAGCGTCGGCTTTTTCCGGCATGCGTGCCCCTACACCCGCACCTTCTTCTCGTACAGGTCGGGCAGATCGTTTTCCAGCAGCACGGCGTCGCCGGGGCCGATGTTGGCGGCCAGCCAGGCGCGGGCGGAGGCGAAGTCCGGGCATTCCACCACAAGTTGGTCCGGCCCGGCGGCGGCGCGGAAGGCATCCACCAAGGTGGGGATGCGGGCCGGGGCCACGGCCAGCAGCACGTCGGCGCAGTCTGCGGCG
>NZ_VSMK01000800.1 GCF_011682075.1 Nitratidesulfovibrio liaohensis | reverse complement strand
GGGCACCCCCCGGAGCGCATCGGCCATGTCCTGCTCTCGCACCTGCACCCGGATCACGCGCTGGGCCTGGTGGACGCCGCCGGGGCACGGGTGTTCCCCAATGCCGGCGTGCATGTGAGCGCCCCGGAACTGGACTACTGGACCAGCGACGCCACCTTCGCCGCCGCGCCGGAGGGCCGCAGGGCCGGGCTGCTGGCCCTGCGCAAGGCGCTGGCCCCCTACAAGGATTCCGGGCGGCTGCACACCTTCGCACCGGGCGCCGCGCCCCTGCCCGAACTGCCCTCCATCACTTCGGTGGATCTGCCCGGCCACACTCCGGGGCACTGCGGCTTTCGCGTGGCCTCTGGCGGCGCGGCGCTGCTGTTCTGGGCGGACATCATCCACAGCACCCCGGTGCAGTTCGCCCGGCCGGAGGTGTCCATCGACTTCGACGTGGACCAAAAGGCCGCCGTGGGCACCCGCCTGCGCCTGCTGCCCCAGGTGGCCGCCGAGGGCTGCTGGGTGGCCGGGTCGCACCTGCCCTTCCCCGGTCTGGGCCGGGTGCGGGCCAGAAATGGCGGCAAGGGCGGCTACGCCTGGCTGCCCGTGCACTACGCCGACGGGCTGTAGCCGGAGGGCGGCCGTTGCCGTCACATCGCATCCCCAGATTCCGCAATGAACGACGCGCCGTCCGGCAGATACCGGCGGCGCGTTTCCTGTGTGAAAGGCGAAGAGTGAAGGCTGACGCGACGAACGCTCGGTCACGCGCCGGGGGCGGCAGTGGAGGCGTCGCCTGGCGCGGCGGCGGGGGCATTCGGAGGCGTCAGCACGTCCACGTAGTGCTTGCGCGCGGCCAGCCAGGCGCGGGACACGGCAAAGGATGCCTCGTCGTGCGGCTCCAGGGTGGCGGTGGGGTGCAGCCCCCGCGCGATGAGCCCGCCGAACAGGTCGTCCAGCGGAATGGACCCGGTGCCCAGGCCCAGGTGCTGGTCGTCGCTGCCGTCGTTGTCGTGCAGGTGCAGGTGGGCAAGGCGCGGGGCGAAGGCATCCAGCCAGCGCCGCAGGTCGCGCCGCTGTGCGCCGCGCGCGAAGCTGTGCCAGTGCCCGGCGTCGAAGCAGATGCCCGCGCGGACGCCGAAACGGCCGGTCAGGGCATCGACCAGCGCGGCCACCGGTTCGGGGTCGCGCTCATGGGTATTTTCGATGTGCACGAGCGCATCGCACACTTCCAGCACCGCCGCCCATGTGCCGCAGGCCCGCTCCAACCACGCGTCGAAGTCACCGCCATGCTGGCTGTGGTCGAAGGCGGCGTGCCCCACCATGTGGCGCGGCGCGTACAGGGCTGCCAGTTCCGCCGCGCGGCGCAGGGTGTCGCGGCTGGCGGTCAGGACAGAGTTGTTGAGGCTGCCGGGGTGCAGGTCGAAAAACGGCAGGTGCACGGCGCACGGCAACCCGGCTTCGGCCAGGCGGCGCGCGGTGTCGCGGTGCCAGTCCGGCGTCAGTTCCTGCACGGCAAAGGTGTCCAGGCCCAGTTCCGGAGCCAGCCCATCGGCCACGAAACGGTCGAGCCATGCCGGGTCGCGCGCGACCCAGCTGAGGGGAAGATTCACGAAGGTATGCATGAGGGCCGTGTAGCACAGCGCCCGCACGGGGCCAACCACGCAACTGGGGACAAGCCTGCACGGAATGGTCAGCCAGGTGATGCCCGACGTGCGGCGGCGCGCCCTTCAAAACGACCTCACCCCGTTTTGCGCAGCCCACCCCCCGCCTTTGGCACACCGCACCCCGCATTTGGGTCATCCTGCACCCGTATCGAGGCATCCGCCCCCTTTTCACGCGCATCCCGCCTTTTTTTACGCACCCTCACCAAAACCACGCCGCCGCCACCCCGCGTACCGCCTTAATCCGGACTAAAAAAGGCCGGTTTGCAACCGCTTACATACCAAATTTTAATGAATTATTTCAGCAAATAATGACAGTCATCCAAACGCTTCAAGCAACCCCGATTTTCCGCAGAATGTGCTTGACGCACCCTTGATAATCGCATACCCCTCCGGTAGGAATTATTCCATACCCTAGAAGTAGGGTATTCGCGTGCCTTCCGACCGACGCCAACGGTCGGAAAAACCCCGGTGCATGCGCCTGCGCCTACCGCGTAACCACGCGGCATCACAGGACACACATCAGGATAGCGCGAACGCCACAGGGAGGAACCACGGTTCGGACCATACGCGGGTGCCCCGGCATGGGGGGCACTGGCGCGGTTCCGTTTCGTGGCAGGGCTCTGTCCGAACGTGCCGCCGCGCAAGCCGCAGGGAACCGGCTGGCGGTACGCCGACTGAGGGTTGTCAGAGGAAGCGTTTCACTCATTTCAAAGGACTGCCACTATGATGAACGCGAAATCACTGCTGCGATGGGCGGGAGCTCTGGTCGCCGTGGCTGCGGTCACGGTCTTCGGACTGGATGCGCGGGGCACGACCAAGCCCCTTCCCGGCTCCACGGGCGAGCAGCGCGCCGACCTGGTGGAGATCGGCGTCATGGCGAAATTCGGCAACCTGGAGTTGCCGAAGGTCACCTTCCCGCACGATCGGCATTCCGAGGTCGTGGCCAAGGTCGCCGCGCCCGGCAAGGAATGCGCCACCTGCCACAAGAACGACGACAAGGGCAAGATGTCGCTCAAGTTCATGCGCCTTGAGGACACCACTGCCGCCGACCTGAAGAATATCTACCACGCCAACTGTATCGGCTGTCACACCGAGCAGGCCAAGGCGGGCAAGAAGACCGGGCCGCAGGACGGCGAATGTCGTTCGTGCCACAACCCGAAGCCCATGGCCTCTTCGTGGAAGCAGATAGGCCTCGACAAGTCGCTGCACTTCCGCCACGTGGCCGCCAAGGCCATTGCGCCGGTGAACGACCCGCAGAAGAACTGCGGCGCCTGTCACCACGTGTACGACGAAGCCGCCAAGAAGCTTTCCTGGGTCAAGAACAAGGAAGATTCCTGCCGCGCCTGCCACGGCGACGCGCGCGTGGAAAAGAAGCCTTCGCTGCGCGAAGCCGCGCACACCCAGTGCATCACCTGCCACCGCAGCGTGGCCGCCGCCCCGGCCAAGGCCGACAGCGGCCCCGTTTCCTGCGCGGGCTGCCATGACCCGGCCATGCAGGCCAAGTTCAAGGTGGTGCGCGACGTGCCCCGCCTGGAACGCGGACAGCCCGATGCCGCCATGGTCCTGCCCGAAGTGGGCAAGACCGCGCCCAAGGGCATGAAGGGCACCATGAAGCCCGTGGCCTTCAACCACAAGGTGCACGAAGCGGCCAGCAACACCTGCCGCGCCTGCCACCACGTGAAGATCGACAACTGCACCACCTGCCACACGCTGGAAGGCGTGAAGGACGGCAGCTTCGTGCAGATCGAGAAGGCCATGCACCAGCCCGATTCCATGAAGAGCTGCGTGGGCTGCCACAACCAGAAGGTGCAGGCCCCCGCCTGCGCGGGCTGCCACGGCTTCATGAAGACCGGTGCCAAGCCCCAGCCCGAAGCCGCCTGCGGGGTGTGCCACGCCGATCCGGTGGGTATGGACGCCAAGGCCGTGGCCGACGGCGGCCTGCTGAAGGCCACCAAGGAGCAGCGCGCCGACGTGGCCGCCGCCACCCTGGCCGCCCGCCGCACCACCAAGGGCACCCTGCCCGCCGACGACATCCCCGAGTTCGTGACCATCGGCGTGCTGTCCGACAAGTACGAACCCTCGAAGCTGCCGCACCGCAAGATCGTCAACACCCTGATGGCCGCCATCGGCGACGACAAGCTGGCCGGCACGTTCCACACCGACAAGGCCACCGTGTGCGCGGGCTGCCATCACAACAGCCCCCTCAGCAAGACGCCGCCCAAGTGCGCCAGCTGCCATGGCCAGCCCTTCGACGCCGCCAAGGGCGACCGCCCCGGCCTGAAGGCTGCCTATCACCAGCAGTGCATGGGCTGCCACAACCGCATGAAGCTGGAAAAGCCTGCGGATACGGCCTGCGCCGAGTGTCACAAGGAACGCGCGAAATAGGAAACCGGTAAGGAGTTATCCATGAACAGGAGAAGATTCCTGACCCTGCTGGGCACCGCCGGTGTTTCCACGGCCATGAGCGCAGTAGGCGCGAAAAAGGCCGTCGCGGCGGGCAACCAGAGCTTCAAGGGATACAAGGACAGTTACGGGGTGCTGCACGATACCACCCGCTGCATCGGCTGCCGCAAGTGCGAGCAGGGCTGCAACGAGGTGAACAAGCTGCCCGCGCCCAAGGTGAAGTTCGATGACCTGACGGTGCTTGAAAAATCGCGCCGCACCGATTCGAACAACTGGACGGTGGTCAACAAGTACAACGTGGCCGGTCTGGACCATCCGGTGTTCCGCAAGCAGCAGTGCAACCACTGCCTGGAACCCGCCTGCGCCTCGGCCTGCTTCGTCAAGGCCTTCACCAAGAACCCCGACGGCTCCGTCACCTACGATGGCAGCCTGTGCGTGGGCTGCCGCTACTGCATGGTCGCGTGCCCGTTCAACGTGCCCGCCTTCCAGTACGACGAGCCCTTCGACCCGCTGATCCAGAAGTGCACCATGTGCCACCCGCGCATCCAGGAAGGCAAGCTGCCCGGCTGTGTCGAGGCCTGCCCCAAGGAGGCCCTGACCTTCGGCAAGCGCGAGGACCTCGTGCGCATCGCGCATGACCGCATCCGCAGCAACCCCGGCCGGTACCAGGATCATGTCTACGGTGAACATGAAATGGGCGGCACCGCGTGGATGTACCTGGCGGGCGTGCCCTTCGAGGCCGTGGGCCAGCAGGAAATGGGCACCAAGTCCGCGCCGGAATACACGGCGGGAGCCCTTGGTTCCGTTCCCATGGTGGTGGGCATCTGGCCGGTGCTGCTGACCGGCGCCTACGCCATCTCCAAGCGCAAGGAAAAGGTTGCGGCCGAAGAGCGCGAGGAAGCCGTGCAGGCCGCGCTGGCCAAGGCCCGCGACGATGCGGCCAAGGCCCTGGATACCGCCCTGGCCAAGGCGGCCAAGGAAAAGGACGCCGCCGTGACCCGCGAGGTCAAGAAGGCCATGGAACAGGCGGAGCAGGCCTTCGAAGAGAAGTTCGCCGCCCTGCGTGCCGAAGGCCAGAGCGCCGAAAACGGCGACGACGGCGAAGGCAAGGAGGATGCATAACATGCATGACGCCAACACCAAGAGCGGCCTGTTCACGCCCGGCAACATCATCACGGGCATCATCCTGGCCGTGGGCGCGGTGATCACCTTCATCCGCTTCACCCAGGGCATCGGGGCCGTCACCAACCTGTCCGACAACAACCCGTGGGGCATCTGGATCGGGTTCGACCTGCTGTGCGGGGTGGCCCTGGCCGCCGGCGGCTACGTCACCTCGGCCTCGTGCTACCTGTTCGGGATGAAGCGCTACCACTCGGCGGTGCGCCCGGCCATCACCACCGCGTTCCTCGGCTACTTCTTCGTGGTCGTGGCGCTGCACTACGACCTGGGCCATCCGCTGCGCCTGCCCTACCCGCTGGTGTACTCGCAGGGCACCACCTCGCTGCTGTTCGAAGTGGGCCTGTGCGTGGCCACCTACCTCAGCGTGCTGTTCGTGGAATGGTCCCCGGCGGCGCTGGAATGGCTGGGCCTGCGCAAGATCCGCAACGTGGTGGTCAAGCTGACCATCATGCTGACCATCTTCGGCGTGGTGCTGTCCACCCTCCACCAGTCGTCGCTGGGCGCGCTGTTCCTGATCGCCCCGGGCAAGCTGCACCCCCTGTGGTACTCCAGCTTCCTGCCGGTGTTCTTCTTCATCTCGTCCATGGTGGCGGGCCTTTCCATGGTCATCTTCGAAGGCACCCTGGCCCACGCCGGGCTGCACCACAAGATGGATGAAACCCACCTGAAGGAGGCCGAAGGCGTGATCTTCGGCTTCGGCAAGGCCGCCTCGTTCGTGCTTGCCGGGTACTTCTTCATCAAGACCATGGACATCGCCATGGACAACGACTGGACCTACCTTGGCACCGGCTACGGCGCCTGGTTCCTGGTCGAGATGTTCGGCTTCGTGGCGCTGCCCTCGTTCCTGTACGCCCTTGGCGTGCGCGAGAAGAACGTTACCCTGGTGCGCATCGCGTCCATCAACGCGGTGCTCGGCATCGTGCTGAACCGCTTCAACGTCTCGCTCATCGCCTTCAACTGGAACCTGCCCGCCGCCGACCGCTACTTCCCGCACTGGATGGAGATCGGCGTTTCGGTGTTCATCGTGACGCTCATCATCACGGTCTACCGGTTCATCGCCACGCGCATGCCGGTGCTGTACGAGCATCCCGACTACAAGGACGCCCACTAGGGCAGCCAAGGAGCACGCTATGGAAATCCATACCCTGCACGAGTTCATGCTGCACACCAAGAACATCACCTATCTGCTGATGGGTGCCACCCTGGTGGGCTTCGTGTGCTACTGGCTGTTCCTGACCGGGCGCGACAAGAAGATCCGCAAATACTAGGCCATAGGAGCAAACCATGTACGCATTCCTCACCGGTCCCATGCTGTGGGTGGCGCTGCTGGTCTTCTTCGGCGGCCTTGCGGCGCGCGTGGTCTGGTACGTGCGCGGCCTGAGCTGGCAGCTCGACCGCGTGGCCTACGGCCCGCACCTGGCGCACGGCCTGAAGGGCGGCATCCATTCCGCCCTGAAGTGGATGCTGCCGTTCGGCACGCAGAGCTGGCGCGAACAGCCCTACTTCGCAGTGGCCTTCTTCCTGTTCCACATCGGCGCGGTGCTGGTGCCGCTGTTCCTTGCCGGGCACAACATCATCCTGGCCGAGCGGTTCGGCTTCAGCCTGCCGGTGCTGCCCATGGGCATCGCCGACGCGCTGACCGTGGCCGCCATCATCGGTCTAGTGATGATCGCGCTGCGGCGCATCGCCCTCACCGAGGTGCGCATCCTCACCACCGCCTACGACTGGTTCATCCTCGCCGTTTCGGCGGCGCCGTTCGTCACCGGCTTCGTGGCCCGGCTGCACGTGGCCAACTACGACGCGTGGCTGCTCGCCCACATCATCACGGGCGAACTGCTGCTCATCGTGGCCCCGTTCACCAAGCTGTCCCACATCGTGCTGTTCTTCATGTCGCGCGGCCAGCTCGGCATGGACTACGCCATCAAGCGCGGCGGTTACAGCCGCGGGGCGGCCTTCCCCTGGTAACGGCCCGTCCGTTACCCGACCGTGCCACGACCCGATGGACATGAAAGGAGCATCCCATGCCTGAAGGAACGTTCTGCAACAGACGTCCGGTCAACACCGAAGAGGACCTCAAGTCCCTGCTCGGCGACAAGGGCGGTGCGCAATACTACAAGGAAATGGCGGAGCTGGAGGTTGATGTAGAGGCGCTGAAGGCCACCCTGCAGAAAACCTTGCAGTCGCGTACCAAGACGTGGCTGGAAATCTGTGCCCACTGCGGCATGTGCGCGGACAGCTGCTTCCTGTACCGGGTCAACGACCGCGACCCCAAGCAGGTGCCCGCTTACAAGATCCAGTCCACGCTTGGCGAAATCGTGCGCAAGAAGGGCGAGGTGGATACCGCGTTCATGATGCGCACCATGGAAGTGGCGTGGTCGCAGTGCACCTGCTGCAACCGCTGCGGCATGTACTGCCCCCACGGCATCGACATGGGCGTCATGTTCAGCTACCTGCGCGGGCTGCTGTTCTCCCAGGGCTTCGTGCCGTGGGAACTGAAGATCGGCTCCGGCATGCACCGCGTGTACGGCGCGCAGATGGACGTGACCACCGAAGACTGGGTGGAAACCTGCGAATGGATGGCCGAGGAACAGCAGGAAGAATGGCCGGGCCTGGAAATCCCCGTCGACAAGGAAGACGCGGATACCATGTACGTGCTGAACGCCCGCGAGCCCAAGCACTACCCCGAAGACCTGGCCGAGGCCGCCATCCTGTTCCACCTGGCGGGCGAAAACTGGACCGTGCCCAGCGAAGGCTGGGAACAGACCTCGCTGACCATGTTCGCCGGTGACTGGGCGGGCTGCAAGATGCAGGTGGAGCGCGTGTACGCCGCCGTGGACAAGCTGCGGCCCAAGCGCGTCGTGGGCACCGAATGCGGCCACGCACACCGCGCCACGGTCATCGAGGGTCCCTACTGGGCGGGCCTGCCCAGCGGCCAGACCCCGGTGCCCTTCCTGCACTACGTGGAATGGGTGTCCGAGGCGCTGACCACCGGCAAGCTGAAGATCGACCCGGAAAAGCGCATCAAGGAACCCGTGACCTTGCAGGATTCCTGCAACTACGTGCGCAACCACGGCCTTGCCAAGCACACCCGCATCATCATGAGCTACATCGCGGAAGACTTCCACGAAATGGCTCCCAACCGCGAACACAACTACTGCTGCGGCGGTGGGGGCGGGTTCAACGGCATTGGCCGTTACCGCCACCAGCGCAACGTGGCGCTGAAAACCAAGCGCGACCAGATCCTGGCCACCGGCTGCAAGCTGGTGGTGGCGCCCTGCCACAACTGCTGGGACGCCATCCGCGACCTTGAGGAAGAATACGAGATCGGCATCCGCTGGTCGTTCCTGAAGCCGCTGCTCATCAGCATGGTCATCGTGCCCGAGCACCTGAAGCCGCAGGAAGAAGACGAATAGATCGTATCGGGCACGCGGGCCTTGGACGCCAAGGCCCGCGCCCCGCATGCGACAGCATGGCCGCCGGAAGGGGAGAGCCACCCCCCGCCCGGCCCGCCGGAACGCCCCATCCCCTCGCACGATGGCACGGGCAACCGGCCCGGCCCGCAACCGGAGGCCCGGAGCGACCATGGCCAACGCCACCCAGGCCCGGAATACCCAGGCCAAGTCCATTCTGGTGGTAGAAGACGACCCGGACATCGCCGCCTACCTTGTCTCGCTGTTCAGAACCAACGGCTACAGGGCCGACGCGGCCACCGAAGGCCCCGACGCCGTGGAAATGGCCCGCGCCCGGCGACCCGACCTGGTCACCCTGGACCTGGAGATGCCCCGCCAGTGGGGTCCGCGCGTGTACCGCGAACTTATGGACCTGCCCGGCGGCGCGCACATCCCCGTGGTGCTGGTGACCGGCCTTGGCGGGCTGCACCTGATGGTGCCCAACGCCGTGGGAACCGTGGACAAGCCGTTCGACCCGGACCTGATGCTGGGCATCGTGCGGCGCGCCCTCGGCGAGTAAGGGCCAACAGCCACGCTCGTGGTGAAGTGGGCTCCCGGCAACGGCCACGGCATGAAACGGACAGCGACCAGGCGATCGTACACCGCCGCAAACCACACGGCATACGCATGAAACTGACCACCCGCAGCCGATACGGCACCCGCATGCTGCTCGACATCGCCATGCACGGCACGGAAGCCCCCGTGTCCATCCGCGATATTGCCAAGCGGCAGGGCATTTCCGTCAAGTACCTGGAAAAGCTCATCCGGGTACTGCGCAAGGCGGGCTACATCCGCAGCACGCTGGGCGCGCACGGCGGCTATCAGCTTACCCAGCCCGCTGCGGAAATTCCCGTGGGCGACGTGGTGTTCGCGCTGGAAGAATCGCTGGCGCCCTACACCTGCGACGAGGAAAACCCCTGCTGCCCGCGCATGGCCGTGTGCCTGACGCGCACCATCTGGGACGAGGCCTCGCGCGCCATGTACAAGAAGCTCAACAGCTTCACCCTGGCCGACCTGATGCGCGACGCCAGCCTGTGCCCCAAGAACGCCTGCCACATCTCGCCCCACGCACAGGATTAAGGCTCACAAGACCAAGGCCCTCCCCATCCTCACTGCCGCCGCGTGCAGTGTTCCCTCGCATGCTCCTGCGCAAAATCACCCTTCCATTTTCCGGGCATTCCGGGCTACATTGCATGGGTTATCCTGCAACGCGCCCGTGTACGGCGTGCGTGTTGCGCCGACAGCGCGCCGTCCGGAGGCCACATGCGAGCTCTCATCGTTGAAGACGACGCCCTCAGCGCCCGCGTCCTGCACCTGACGCTGCGCACGCACTTCGAAACCGCCTGCGCCGACGACGCGGAAGGAGCGTTCTCGGCCTACATGCAGGCGATGGACGGCGGCGCCCCCTTCGACGTGGTGCTGCTGGACCTGATGCTGCCCGGTGAAAGCGGCCTGACCGTACTGGAACGCATCCGCACCGTGGAAGCGGAACGCGGCCTGCCCCGCGTGCCCGTGCTGGTCACCACCGCCGTCACCGACATCAATATCGCCCTGCGCGCCTTCGAACAGGGGCATATCTCCGCCTATCTGGTGAAGCCACTGGATTTCGACCGCCTGCTGGCGGAACTGCGCACCCTGGGGCTGATCCAGGTGGCCTGACCCGCCTGCCCCCCTCCCACCGGCTGTCCCGTTTCCGCCGGTACTTGGCCACCTTTCCGCTTCCTGCCTATTCCGGCGCCATTGCAGCCGTCACCAGCAAATGAACCGCCCGGCCTGGCCGCGCGGTTTTTTGTGTCTGCAGCCGGTGCCGTGATCATGCCCACCACCACCACAAATCTTCATTTATGAAATATTTTCAGCGTAATACACTTGTTATGCACACGATTACGCACACCATGTGCATACCACTGACGCTCGCAACGAGTTTCGCGTCGCACGCGGTGGACATCGCCTGCGGGACGCACACGGTATTGTCTTATTAATTCATTCAATTTCAGGCAATTAACGATGAAAAGAACATTATCCACAGGGTCCGCGCGCACAGCAATCCACCTCGCTGCCCGCGGCGTTGGGAAGTCCGCCGCAGGGGCACGCCGCAGGGTGCCGTACCCAGGGTTGACGCACCAACGCCGAAAGCGCATGAGGGCAAAAACATCGGAGGACCGCCATGCACGGCGTGCACGACATATGGCTGTTCGTTGTCTCGGGCCTGCTGCTGAACATCACCCCCGGCCCGGACATGCTGTACATCATCGCCCGGTCTGCTACGTGTGGCACGCACGGCCTGCGCGCCGGGGTGGTCGCGGCACTGGGCATCGGCGCGGGATGCTCCGTGCATATCGCTGCTGCGGCCTTCGGCCTGTCCGCCGTGCTGGCCACGTCGGCCACGGCCTTCACCGTGGTCAAGCTGCTGGGTGCGGCCTACCTGCTGTACATGGGATGCACCATGCTGCTGGCCCGCAAGGGTACGGCAAGAACAGCAGCCCCCGTCGTCCCCGACGCGGCGGTGCCAGGCGGACACGAACAGACAGGAGCCTCCACCGCCCAGACCCCGCAGGCAACCCTGCGCGGGGTGTTCGCGCAGGGGTTTCTGACCAATGCCCTGAACCCCAAGGTGGCGCTGTTCTTTCTGGCCTTTCTGCCCCAGTTCGTGGATGGCGGCGGCGCGGCCGCTCCACCGTCCCCGCTGGCCTTTCTGGTGCTGGGGTGCATCTTCACCGTCAACGGCACGCTGGTGAACCTGCTGGTGGCTTGGGGCGCCTCCCGGCTGGGCAGCATCTTCCAGACCGGGGCGCTGGCGGACCGGTTTGCCCGGTGGGGTGACCGCTGCCTTGGCGCTCTGTTCCTGTATTTGGGCATCCGGCTGGCGCTGGCCGAGCGGGGCTGATACGCCACTGCCCGTGATGCGCCCTGTCCGCACGGCGCCCATCGGGCAACAAACGCGCACACACAATGTACGACGGCCCGCGTATCCGGAGGTTCCGGATACGCGGGCCGTCGTGCCGTCAGGCGGCATTTGCTGCCTTTCCAGACCGTTGCGGGCGTACCCGCCGGGTCTCCGCAGCGTCCCGTCAGCCTGCGGCCAACCTTCCCCTAGCCCGGCAGGCCCAGCCACAGCAGCACGGCCAGCACCGCCGCCGCGCAGGTCCCGGCCACCACGTCATCGATCATGATGCCCGGGCCACCCTCCAGCCACGATTCCGAGGCCCCCACCGGACCGGGCTTCAGGATGTCGAACACCCGGAACAGCACGAAGGCGGCCAGCACGCCCAGCGGCGACAGGGTGGCGAAGGGCAGCATGGTCATCCACTGCCCGGCCACCTCGTCGATGACCACGCTGCCGGGGTCGCACCGGCCCAGCACGCGCGCCGCGCGGCCCGCC
>NZ_VSMK01000799.1 GCF_011682075.1 Nitratidesulfovibrio liaohensis | reverse complement strand
TGGAGGTGTGGAACAGCGCTGACGAATCGCGGTTCTGCCGGGGGCTGCCGCCCGACGCGGAAATGATGGCCCCCTGCGTGTGCGAGGCGCCGCCCCCCGAAGCGGGCGTTGCGGTGGCGCACCCGGCCCATCTGCGCCCGCTGGGCAGCCAGGTCATGCCCGCCCCGGTGCGGGTGCACCGGCTGTCGCCCTATGGCGCCCAGCTTTCTGGCCAGTGCGAGACCTTGTGCCCGTGGCTGGAAGGCACGGAGGGTGCGCTGTGCGAACTGGCCCTGCCCATGGCCGACGGCAGGGGCTGGACCTTGTTCGCCTTGCGCGTGGAGTCGGCCCGGCGCGAAGGCGACGATCTTTTCGTTGGCGGGGCTTTCGTGCGGCAGGGCGAGCGGCAGCGCGGTCTGCTGGCCCGGCTGCTGGACGTGGCGGCGGTGAACGAGAAAGGGCAGGGGGACGAGGCGCTCGCGGTGGCGAACTGAACCTGCCCGCATGCCGCAATCGCCGGACATTTCGGCTGTTCCCTGAATGCGACCCGGGGGCCCGTCCGTGTCCCTTTCGGCCGTACCCCGTTCGACATTTCTCCGCGCGCGTCGGTCCCGCCAACCGGCAACGAAAAGCCCGGCCTTTCGGCCGGGCTTTTCGCGTCGTGGAATACGGGAGGGATGCACCGGGCGGACGCCGGTGTGGTGGCTGATGCGAAGGGGCGGGGCTATTCCCCCGTATCGCCTGCCGCGTCTTTGGCTTCTGGCGTTTCCGCCAGCCCCGCCAGTTCAGAGGCCTTCAACTGGCCGCAGGCGGCCTTGATGTCCTGCCCCTTGCTCTTGCGGATGATGGCCGTGACGTTCTTGGACCACAGGTACTGCTCGAAGGCCAGGATGCGCGCCTGGCTGGGAGCTTCGTAGGGCAGCCCCTCCGCCGGGTTGTACACGATGAGGTTCAGCTTGGCCTTGGTGCGCGACACCAGGCGCACCAGTTCGCGGGCGTGGTCGATGGAATCGTTCACTCCGCCCAGCAGCAGGTATTCGAAAGTGATGCGCTCGCGCGTCTTGAGCGGATACGATTCAAGCGCGGCCATCAGGTCGTCCAGGGTCCAGCGGGCCGCGCGCGGCATGATGCGCGCCCGCAGTTCCTGGTTGGGCGCGTGCAGAGAAACGGCCAGGAAGGCCAGCCCGCTTTCGCCCAATTCGCGTAGGCCCTTTTCGATGCCGCAGGTGGATACGGTGATGCGCCGGGGCGAGAAGCACAGCCCGAATTCGTCGTTGAGGGTGCGCAGGCTGCGCATGACCTCGTTCAGGTTCAGCAGCGGCTCGCCCATGCCCATGAACACCAGGTTGCGCACGATGGGGTGGTCGGGCCGGTCGTCGCCCAGGTGCTCGCGCGCCACCAGCACCTGCCCGAGAATCTCGGCCATGGTCATGTTGCGCTCAAAGCCCATGCTGCCGGTGCTGCAAAAGGTGCAGCCCATGGCGCAGCCCACCTGGCAGGACAGGCACTGGGTCATGCGCACCTTGCCCTCGCGCGATTCGCTGGGAATCAGCACAGTTTCCACCAGCGCGCCGTCGGCCAGGGCCAGCAGGAACTTCACCGTGCCGTCGCTGCTGGTCTTAACGGTGCGGACTTCAGGCCAGGTAATGCGCGATTCCTCGGCCAGCCGGGCGCGGGTGGCCTTGGAAACGTTGGTCATGGCGTCGAAGGACCGGGCATTCTTCTGCCACAGCCACTGCCACACCTGACGGGCGCGAAAGCGCGGCTCGCCGAGTGCGTCGGTCATCCACGCTTCCAGTTCGTCGTAGGTCAGGTTCAGTATATTGACTTGTCTTGGCATGTTGGTTTTCTTAGAGTTGTTGGGCTATATATGTGCAGAAGGAGAGATGCGATGCGACTTGAAGATGTGGCAAGGGAAGTTTTTGGAAAGATTGATGCTGCTCAGGTCTATTCGAAGAATGAAGAGCGATTGCGTTATATGATTGAATACGCAGTTGGGAGAATTGATTGGTATGAAAATCAATTTCAGTCAATAACAAATTTTGGAATTGGTTTAGTTACAGCATTATCTGCAATCGTTCCGATGGTTTTTCAGGCTACAGAGGGCATGACCATCGGGAAGATTCTTTTATTTAGAACTTTTCCTTCGTTTGCAATTCTGCTTTTGGTTATGACAATGGCTTTTTTTGTTATGAAAAAAAGATGGTACGCACATCGTGATGTGGCGAATATAAAAAGTTGGTATTTTGTATATAATGTTCATCCTGATCTTGGAAAGTTTTCTGACGGTATTTCTAAGGAGTCGCAGGTTGGTTTGGTTGTCGATGGGTATAGGATATATTGTGAGAGGATTATGCGTGTAATGAATGATGAACTAAGCAGAATGGTTGATGATGTTGAACAGATATATGTTTTGTTTATGATACAGAAATATTCTAAGAAGAATTATGAAGATTATCGAAAGTGTTTTGCGCTCTGTATGATTGTTCCGTTGTCCTTGTCGGTGTTAGCATCAATAATTTTCTGGGGTGAATAGTATGGCTTGTGATGTGAGTGCATATTTTGATGCTGTCCGTAATATTTCTGAAAGTGGAAAGAGAGAAGGGAGGTATTTAGAGGTCTTAGGTTTTAATTGTGTTAGTTATTATAATATAAATGATGTGCGTAGGTTGAAGAAGGTTAGGCGTTATGCTCAAAATGATGAGATAGTGCGAGGATGGTTGAAATCAGTTAAGGCATATTCTGTCTTTCGAGATAGGCCACAGAAGCCGAGTTATGGTTTGCGAATTCGAAGTTACAATAGCTTTGGTTGCATTGTAGATCAACTGGATGCTGTTGCTGCACGCATATCAGAAAAGCCAGGATATAGTTGCCAGTCAATACTGGTGTATTCCCCTGTAGATTTAATAAAAATGGTACGACCAGGGTACGTTCCGTGTGTTACTGCGATCGATGTAAAGGTGAGAGATAGTTTGCTGCATTTTCATATATTGATGAGAAGTCTTGATGTGTATTCAAGTATGATATTCGATATGTTATGGCTAAGGATTTTGCAAAGAATATTAATCGCAAAAATATGTAAACGGCGTTATTCTCTGAAAAGCATTAAGCCTGGTGTGCTGAATATTTTTTGTGGAAGGGCGTATATAAAGGCAAACTGTGTAGAAAGAGCCAAGACGTTTGCATCTATATTGTGTGCAGAATAGTGAATAATGCTTCAAAAATTGTTAAGTTGCATTGTAACAACTTAAAGTGTCAATGCCCGCGCTCCTTGCTTTTTACCCGCCTCACGGACAGCAGCACCCCCACCGCGCACAGCGCGCAGAAGGTCCACAGTGCCGTGCGCATGGACGACAGAAAGCCCGGCAGGGTGGCCGCCGACACAGGCTGTCCACCCATGAACACGGAAAACACGATGGTCACCACGATCATGGATGCCATCATGCCCAGGGTGCGCATGGTGCTGGTCATGCCGGATGCCACGCCCAGGTGGCGCGGTTCCACGCTGCCCACGATGGCGCTGGCATTGGGCGAGGCGAACAGGCCGTAGCCCACGCCCAGCAGCACCAGCACCACCACGGTGAGCGCGGTGGAGGTGTCCTGCCCGATGAACGCGGCCACACCAAGGCCCACGGCGCACAGCACCATGCCCACGGTGGCTACCCGCTCCGCCGGATAGCGGTCGGCCAGCCGCCCGCCGATGGGCGAAAGCACCATCTGGATCACCGGCTGGATGATCATCAGCAGGCCCGCATCGCTGGGGGTAAGCCCGCGTACGTATTGCAGGTACAGCCCCAGAAAGAACAGCACCCCGAAGGTGGAGGCGTAGTTGATGAGCGCGGACAGGCAACTGAGGGTGAACAGCCGGTTGCGCGACAGCAGGGTAACTTCCAGCAGCGGAAAGGGGGTGCGCGATTCCAGCCACAGGAACAGCCCGCCGCAGGCCAGTCCGGCGGTCAGCGAGGCCCAGGCCCATGCCCCGGCGTCGAGATGGGACGACCCCAGGGTAAGCAGTACGATGGATCCGGCGTAGACCAGGCTGCCGCGCAGGTCGAAGGGTTCGCCCCTGGCGGAGCGCCATTCGCCGCGCAGTCTGGTGAGCACCAGCAGCAGCGCGGAAATGCCGAAGGGCAGCACCATCAGGAACACCCAGCGCCACCCGAAGTGGGTGGTCAGAAAGCCCCCGATCAGTGGCCCGCACGAGATGCCCGCATAGGCCGCCGCCGAAACGATGCCGATGGCCCGGCCGCGTTCCTCGCGCGGGAACACCTCAAGCATGATGGCGAAGCTGTTGGCCACGATCATGGCCGCGCCCATGCCCTGCAGAAAGCGCAGGCCGATGACCATGCGGATGGACTGCGACAGCGAGAGGACGGCGGTGATGGCGGTGAACAGCACAAGGCCCGCCAGAAACAGCCTGCGCCGCCCGAAGATGTCGCCAAGGCGGCCCATGATCAGCAGGAATACCGAAAGGGCCATGACGTAGGTGGTTTCCACCAGCCCCACCTGCATGGCCGTGGCGGCAAGGTCGCGCCCGATGGCGGGCAGCGAGACGCCCACGGCGGACATCATCAGCGGCATGAGGATCATGGACGTGCTGACCACGAACAGCACCGCCCCGCGCGAAACGGGCGCTGGCGCCGGGCCGGATGCGGATGCCCCGTGCCCCGGCGTGCGGAAGGGGAAGGAGGCGGGGCTCATTGCGCGCCTCCTCTCGTCTGGCCAGCCTGGCAGATGGGGCAAGTCTGGCCCGTCTGGCAGGATTTGTCGTGTCTGCCCGGCCTGGCGGGGCGGCCCAGTTCGGCCAGCACGTTGCCGATCATGCGGTCCAGAAAGCCCAGAGCCTGCTCGCGCTCCTCGCCGGAGAATCCGCGCACCATGGTTTCGGTCAACTCGCGCAGGGCGGCCAGAAAGGGGGCGCGCAGCGCTTCGGCTTGCGGGGTCAGGGTGATGACCAACTGGCGCCGGTTGTGCGGGTTCACGGTGCGGGTCACCAGTCCGGCGGCCTCCAGCTTGGCCAGCGAGCGGGCAGCGGACCCCTTGTCGAAGTGCAGTTTCTCGGCCAGTTCTTCCTGCGATACGCCGTCGCCAGCCTGAAAGAGCTCGGCCAGAAAGGGGATTTGGCCCTTGCCCACCGGTCCCAACGGGGCGATGCGCTCCAGGGCCAGCAGCAGCACCAGACGGCGCAACTGGCCCACGCGGTAGGCAAAGGACGTGAGTCTCTGTTCCATGCGAAATGTCCTATTGTTGCCATTGCAACTGTTGAAGAAGCAACAGATAGGCGCGGGGCGGGCGAGTGTCAAGGCGGAGCTGGGGTCGCCTGCCATTTGGCGCGGGCCGGGGCTGGGCGCATGGCCGAGGATGCAGATTTTCCGGGCTGGCCTGTTCATGCCGCAGCGCGGGCGTGCACCGCGCCGGACGTGCCGGGTCGGGGCATGCTTCGCGGTGTTGCGGCAGCGCCACCCGCACGGACGACAGTGGACGCCGGGGCGAGGCGGCGCTATGCCGTGGCGGTACGCTGCGACGCAATGGCTTTTTCCGCACGGACCGCACTGCTGCCCCTGCCCCCTCATCCCGCGTCATCCGCCGAACCGCCGAATCGCCAGACCACCGGCCAACCGGACAAGGAACCGCCCATGACTGCCCGCCACGATTTTTCTGCAGACCTCGCCAGCAACGCATCCGCAGTTCCAGCCGCTGCGCCGGGCACCCACGGCGTGGCTCCGGGCTTCGGCTCTTCAGATGTGCCGGCCGATCTGCGTGTGCACCACGAAATCTTTCGGGTGCGTGGCTACGAGGTGGGGCCGGACGGCACTGTTTCCGCGCAGATCATCTGCGATTATCTGCAAGAGGCAGCGGGAGCGCATGCGGACAGGTTGGGGCTTTCGCTGGCGGCACTGCACGAGCAGGGGCAGGCGTGGGTGCTGGCCCGGCTGGCGGTGCAGGTGGAGCGCGCCCCGGCGGAGGGCGAGACGGTGACGGTGCGCACCTGGCCGTGCGGGGTGGAGCGGCTGCAATTCCGGCGCGACTACCTGATGCTGGGGCAGGACGGGGCGGTGGTTGCTCGCGGGGCCTCGTTCTGGGTGGTCATCAATTTGGCCACTCGCAGGCCGGAACGCATTCCGCCCACGGTGGCGGCCCTGCTGCCGGAGAACCCGCCTCTGGCGCTGGACGGCAGCCTGCTGGGCGACCGGCGACCCCCCGCGCCGGCGGAGGACGCCGTGACGCTTTCCTCCCGGTCCTTCGCGGTGCGCCGGGCGGACATGGACCGCAACCGCCACGTGAACAACGTGCGCTATCTGGACTGGGCGCTGGAAGGCGTGCCCGCCGAGGTGCAGGAGACATCCCGTCCCGTGTGGCTGGACATGCACTTTCGGGCCGAGACGGTGTACGGCGACACGGTGGAGGCGCACTGCCTGCCCGCGCCTGCCGATACGACAGCTCCGGGCGCCGCGCGTTTCGTGCACGTCCTTACCCGCCGCTCCGATGGCCGCGAGGTGGCGCGGGCGCTTACCGGCTGGCGGCAAGGGATTTGTTTTTGTTCGGAAGTAGCTGGAACAGATGAAGATTAGCCGTTCCGTTGTACCTTGCCTTGTCCCCGCCCCATCCAACGACCGCCTTCCGCGCGGATTGCGCCCGCAGCCGGAGATCGCCGCCGGAGGCCTTGCGACGGCGGAAGCTCCGGCGTCGCGGGTGCACCGCAAATCGTTCCACGCTATACCCACGTCCTAAACCGTCACCAAGGCTCCGGGAGTATCGTGCGCATTGGCGTCACCGGCGGCAGATCACCCGAAGGCGCTTTGGCCGAGGGAAGCTGCCGCCGAAGGGACGCCGCGCAGGATACGTTGGGGGTCCAGGGGAGGCGCAGCCCCCCTGGAGCGCGGGGATGCAAGGGGCCGCCGCTTTGCGGCCCCTTGCCCGCCGGAGGCATAACGAAATCGGGCGTTCACAACAGCGCACGACTGTCTTCGTAGAAGCCGCATCCAACAGGGCGCAACGCCTCTTCCTCCCCCCTCTTTCTCTCCTTTTTCTTCCCCTCCCCCTCCCCCTTCCCCCTCCCATCCCCCCAACAAAAAACGGGGGGAAGGAACCTTCGTCCCTCCCCCCGCGTCTCGCAAGGAATGCATCAATCCGGCGCTAGCCGAAATTCTTCGCCTTGTACTCGCGCACGTAGTCCACGGCCTCGGGCACGCTGGTCACTTCGCCCGCCACCTGCGCCTTCAGCAGCGCATCGCGCAGCATGCCCACCTGGGGGCCGGGGTGCAGGTTGGTGAATTCCATGATCTCGTTGCCGTTCAGCAGGGGTTCCAGCATCTGTTCCGGCGTTTCGGCGCGCTCCAGGTACTTCATGTTGTGATTGAAGTAGGTGTAGCTGCCGGCGCGGGCTTCCAGATCGGCGCGGGCCATTTCGATGAGCCGGGGGTATTCCTCCAGCGACTTGAAGCGGCGGATGCCCCGGTCGGTGAGCATGAAGTGGAAGCGCATGTGGTGGCGCACCAGGTGGCACACCTGTTCCACGTCTTCCGGCGAGAAGTGCAGGCGACGCAGCAGCTTGCGCGTCACCTTCGCGCCCACGCGGTGGTGCTGGTAGAAGTTCCACTTACCGTCGAAGTATTCCGCCGTGTACAGCTTGCCCACGTCGTGGAACAGCATGGCGAAGGTGCCCAGCCAGTCGTAGTTGTATTCGCCTTCGGGGTAGTGGCGCACGCATTCGATGGTGTGGTCGAGCACGGTTTCTTCCACGCCCTCGTCGTTGCGCTGCTGGCGCACGCGGGACAGGGCCGCCACTTCGGGCAGCAGACCGTGCAGCACCTGTGAATCGAACAGCAACTGCACGAACTTCCACATGCATTCGGCTTCCACCTTGCGCCACTCGTCCATGATGTCCGAGATGCGCACGTAGTCCAGCACGCGGCTGGCGGCGCGGATGATGGCCATCCACGAGTTGGGCTCGATGGGCAGGTCGAAGTTTGCCGCGAAGCGCATGGCCCGGATGACCAGCAGGTAGTTGCGGCGCAGGGTTTCGTCCGGAATGCCGCGCAACTGCACCTTGCCCTTCGAGAAGTCCTCGAAGCCTTCGTACACGTCGCCGGTGTGGGCGATGAACGGGCAGGACAGGGCCGGGGGCATCTTGCCCTGCTCTTCCAGCACGCGCAGCATGCGCGGGGTGATGCGGGCCAGGGTATGTTCCGGGTGCGAGGATTCTTCGGTGTCGGTGTGGTAGAAGCGGATCAGGGCTCCGCCTTCGCGCATGGTGGCGACCACGCCCTCTTCGTTGGAGCGCTCGAGGCTGGGGAAAAGCTTGCCGAGCTCTTCGTAGTCGGGCTCGCAGGCGATGTCGATTTCGGTTTCGCGGCCGTCCAGCAGTTCCTTTTGCAACTGCGCGTTGACCACGTAGGCGTCGTAGCCGTTGCGAAGGATGGCCTTGCAGATGGCTATGGCGTCCTTGAAAGGTTGGCTCATCCCTGTCCTCCTGAAAGTGATGAAAAGCGCGCCCTCCGGCGCGGTGCCATCCGTGCATCACAGGCGCGGCCCGAAAAGTCAAGGCGGCTAGGCGGGGAACGACGGGGCCGGTAGCCGTGGCCCGGCTAGCCTGCGGATGTGGGCCGGTCATGGCTGGTGGCGCCGGGTGGGCAGCACTGGGTGCGTGCGCACGGGAAGTGCGCTCGCCTGATTGTGCCAAAATGCACAAAAGTCGCGCAGGATGCAAGGGGGAGTGGGGTGGGGGCTGTCGGGGGTAGGGGTGGAAGGGGTGAGGGGAGAGGGGATGCTGTCTGATGGGTACGGCCTCTACGAATACACGCCAGCACTGTTGACCACGCCTGATTTCGTTATGCCTCCGGCGGGCAAGGGGCCGCTGAGCGGCGGCCCCTTGCATCCCCGCGCTCCGGGGGGCGCTGCCAGCTCTGCTATCTTCATCCGTAAGACTCGCGCGTTGCGTACGATGGCCGTATGGCTCGCAAGCTCGCCAACGGCCACGCTTCGCGCCCTTCGGGTCGATCTTCACGCTCGCCTAACGGCTGAAGTCCCTGGTCCCCCTGTGTTCGTCCTGCACCGCATTCCTTTCGTCGGCAGCTTCCCTCGGCCAAAGCGCCTTCGGGCGATCTGCCGACGGGAATGCGATGTGCGCCAATCTCTCGTCGTCACGGCGTAGCGAGGGTGCCTTTGCAACACGTATCCCGCGCGGCGTCCCTTGGGCGGCAGCTTCCCTTCGGCGCTAAGCGCCTCCGGGCGATCTGCCGCCGGTGCCGCCGATGCGCACCGGTCTTTCGGTGGTGTTACTAGGTTATGATTCGCGCGTGTATTTTGGCTGGTTCAACGTACACGTACGGCGCGTAGAAGCGTGTGCCGCCGGGCTTTGACGGCGGCACATGCGTCGCAACGGGGGCGTGGATAGGGGCACCCAAGTGGGATGGGGGCAACGGGAGCTCCGCGCACATACGCATTCCGCCGGGCAGATCACCCGGAGGCGTCTTGCGCCGGAGGGAAGCTGCCCGGTGAGGAATGCGGTGCAGGATGACACGGGGGTCCAGGGGGCGGAGCCCCTGGAACGCGGGGGTGCAGGGGGTGTTCGTTACAACACCCCCTGCCTGTCGGAGACATAACGAAATCGGGCGTGGTCAAAAGGGCTGGCGTGTCTTCGTAGAGGCCGCGTCCAATGGCGCGCGACCTCTCCAGTCTTCTCGTCGAAGACTCACCTCCCCCCTACACCACCTTCACCCCGCCAAGCCACAGCGCCTTCACCCTGCCCACCAACTCCCGTCCCAGGAACGGCGTGTTCAGACTCTTCGAGTGCATGGTCTCACGCGAAGGCACCCACTTCTCTTCCGGGTCCAGCAGAAAGAAATCCGCCGGGTCACCGACGCCAAATCCGTTCACGGGCAGCCCGAATATCCTTCCCGGTTCCGTCGCCCACAGGCGCATCAGGTCGGTTTCCGTCAGCATGCCTTCGCGCACCAACCCCCAGGTCAGGGCCACGGCGGTGTCCAGTCCTGTGATGCCATTGGGGGCCTCGTCCAGCGGGGTTTCCTTTTCGTGCGCCGCGTGCGGGGCGTGATCGGTTGCCAGAATGTCGATGACGCCGGACTTCACGGCCTCGCGCAGGGCGGCCACGTCGTCGTCGGTACGCAGGGGCGGGTTGACCTTGGCCTTGGTGTCGTACCCCAGCAGTTCCCTGTCGGTCAGCAGCAGGTAGTGGGGGCAGGTTTCCGCCGTTACCGGCACGCCCCGCTGCTTGGCCCAGGCGATCAACTCCACGGAGCGGCGGCACGAGATGTGCGCGAGGTGAATGGGCAGCTTCAGGTAGTCGGCCAGCAGGATGTCGCGCGCCACGTGCAGCGCCTCGCCGATGTCCGGCTGGCCCTTCACCCCTATGCGCCCGCTGGTCTCGCCCTCGTTCATGTGGGCGCCCTTGGCCAGGTAGGGGTCCTCGCAGTGGTCGATGACCACCTTGCCCTGGTCGGCGGCGTATTCCACGCAGCGGCGGAACATTTCGGTATCCGGCACGGGCGCGCCGTCGTTGGAAAAGGCCACGCAGCCCGCCTCGGCCAGTTCGGCCAGCGGGGCAAGCTCGATGCCCTTCAGCCCCACGGTGGCCGCACCAATGGGGTGCAGGCGCGGGCCGTGCGGCCAGTGGCGGCGGGCGGTGTCGATCATGTCGCGGGTGATGGAGGCATCGTCGTTGACCGGCTTGGTGTTGGCCATGCACAGCACGGCCCCGAACCCGCCGTGGGCGGCGGCGGCAAGCCCGCTGGCGATGTCTTCCTTGTACTCCTGACCCGGTTCGCGCATGTGGGTGTGCGCGTCGATGAAGGCCGGAAACAGCACCATGCCCTTGGCGTCGATGCTTTCCGCCCCGGCGGGGGCGTTGCCCGCGCCGCTGTCCGTCACGGACGCGATGCGCCCGTCGGCCACGGCAACGTCCACCATGCGCCCCAACAGGCGGGCATTGCGAAGGAACAGGGAAGGGGAAGTGGTGGCGGTCATGCGCGGCCTCCGTTGTCGGCGGTCTGCTCTATGCCGGTGCGGGTGGCGAGCAGGAAAAGGATTGCCATGCGCGTGGCCACGCCCGCGGCCACCTGGTCCAGGATCAGGCTTTCGGGCGAGTCGGCCAGCACGGACGATATTTCCAGCCCCCGGTTCATGGGGCCGGGGTGCAGCACCCGCGCGCCCGGCGCGGCCATGGCCAGATGCCGGGGCGACAGGCAGAACCGCTGCGCGTATTCACGCAGGTCGGGCAGCAGGCCCGCCTGCTGGCGTTCCAGTTGCAGGCGCAGGCACATCACCGCGTCCGCGCCCTGCACGGCGTCGTCCAGCCGGTTGAAGATGGTCACCGGCCAGTTATGGACCCCGGCGGGCAGCAGGGTGCGCGGCGCGCACAGCCGCACCTTTACCCCCAGCGACGAGAGCAGGTGCACGTTGGATCGGGCCACCCGGCTGTGGGCAATGTCGCCAAGGATGAGCAGGGTGCGCCCCTCGAAGGTGTCGCCCCAGACCTGGCGCAGCGAATAGCAGTCCAGCAGGGCCTGGGTGGGGTGGGCGTGCCAGCCGTCGCCCGCGTTGACCACCGAGCAGTCCAGCCGCTCGGCCAGAAACTGCGCCGCGCCGCTGGACGAATGGCGGATGACGATGATGTCCGGCGTCATGGCCTGCAGGGTGAGGGCGGTGTCCTTCAGGCTTTCGCCCTTGGACAGGCTGGAGCCGCTCTTGGCCAGCGAGAAGGTGTCGGCGGAAAGCCGCTTGCCCGCCACGTCGAACGATGTCTTGGTGCGGGTGCTCGGCTCCGCGAAGAACAGCACCACGCTCTTGCCCTTCAGTGTGGGCACCTTTTTCACGGGGCGGCGGTTGATGTCGTGGAACTGGGCCGCCGTGTCCAGCAGGTGGAACAGCTCTGCCCGCGTCAGCTGGGTGACGTCCAGCAGGTCCTTGTGGGGCCACGTGGGGCGTTGTGCGTGCTGCATGTGGGTGTGGGGGGTTACGGGGTTGTCCCCAGTGCTTGGGAAAAATCTTGGGGCAGCAGGGCCAGCCGCGCGCGGCGGCCGGGAACGATGGCGCCGATGTCGCCCCGGCCCAGCGCGGCTGCGCCGTCCACGGTCAGCAGGCGCAGCAGG
>NZ_VSMK01000798.1 GCF_011682075.1 Nitratidesulfovibrio liaohensis | reverse complement strand
CGCCGAAGGCGGCGGCGCTCCCCGCCGGTCCTATCAGCAGCCCACCGGTGGTCAGGGCGGCGGCCAGGGCGGTCAGGGTGGACAGGGCGGCCAGCGCCGTCAGGCCCCGCAGGGCGACCCCTACGGTGGCATGGACGACGACCTCGGCCCGGCCTTCCCCTCCGAAGCCAGCGGCATGGACGACGTGCCGTTCTAGGCGCGCCGGTATCTGGCCCGCAGCATCGAGTTTCCGGGGCCGCCGCAAGGCGGCCCCTTCGCATTTCCTTCCCCGGCGGCTCCCTGGAACCTCCGGGGTTTTTCGTCCAATAGCCAGGAATGACATGAAATACCCACGCAGCGCGCACATGCGTGCGCGCCGTGCGCGAGAACGTGCTTTCCAAACGCAAGGCCTCGTTTCTGTCGGTATAAGCGGTGATGAAAACTTTTTGAATATAAATGCTTAAATGTAATAATTAATTACCTTGTCGCAGTTCATCCCCCGATTTTCGTGACGGTTAGACCTAACTGCTGCATATCTCCGCCTCACACCAGAGCAGGTATGCGCTAACACTCTGAAAACATGTGATTGATTGGATGGGCAAAAACGGAGAGGTGTGAGGAGACGTTCTTTGTAACAGTGTGTTGCGTTGTGGTGTGAGGGGGGCTCACACCGCACACACCGGGCGGAAAGTAGGGGATGTCGGGCACATCCTATGGCGGCAGCCCTTCTGAAGTCGCGCTCGCTACTGGTGGTGCTTGCAACTCATCGTAGCGTCTTCGGCATGCCATTGTTCCACGCGGTTTCTGCCGTTGTTCTTGGCCTTGTACAGGGCGCAGTCGGCCTTGCTTATCACGTCATCAAGCGGGGTGGTGCTGCCGTCGCAACTGGCGCTGACTGGGGCAATGCCGATGCTGATGGTCATGGTGAATGTGTGGCCATCGTGGGTGATGGGCGTTCTTTCCACGTCGGCCCGGATTCGTTCGGCAAGCACCAGGGCCTGATCGGTAGGGGTGTGCGAAGCGATGACCGTGAATTCCTCTCCCCCCAAGCGAGCGGCGAAGTCCGCCTTGCGGATGTTGCGCATGATGATGGCACTGGCCGTCTGCAAGGCCACATCGCCCGTGGGGTGCCCGTAAGCGTCGTTGATGCGTTTGAAGTGGTCCAGGTCGAGGACAAGGCAGGAACACTGGGTTCCGCTGCGTTTGCACATTTCGATGATGCGTGCGCCTTCCTTTTGCAGGCTGCGTCGGTTGCCAAGGCCGGTGAGCGGGTCCGTGGAGGTGTAGACCTCCAGTTCTTCCACGTAACGGCTCAACCTTTGGGACATCTTGCAGAAGTTGTCGTACAGCGTGGCGATTTCCACGGGAGTCCTGTTGGTGTCGATGAGGATGCACTCGGCGTCGTACTGCCCCTCGAGCATTCTTGTCGAAAGAGCGGAGATGGTCTTTACCGGCTCGACAACACCGGATGAGAACCGTCGGATGTAGGGCAGCAGAGCAACCATGGTGCCAAGTGACGCAATGGCGAGCACCAGCAGCATTCTTTCCATGCCGTCAAGAATTTCGGCAACGGGCTTTTCCATGACCACAAGCCATTCGCCGTCCTTGGCTGGCATGCTGGCGCCGATGACACGGGCGTTGTCGGAGTTTTTGTAAATCTGCGGGGTGCCCGTATCGCCATCGGGGGGCGGGATGATCTTTGCGGAACCTGATTCCATGTCCGCCAGTGGGGTGTGGGTTTGTGCGTCCAGCAAAATGGGGCGCCACGAACCGCTGCTGTGGGAAAGGGAGAACGTCTGGAGAATGGTGTTGATGTTGATTGCGCCCGTCAGAACACCGGAGAAAGCGCCCTTCTCGTCCTGCACGGGGTGCGCAACGATAATGATGTATTCTCCGGAAAGTCTGCTCTTGAGGAGAGATGTGGTTGTTGCAAGGCCTTTGCGCGCCCGTGCGAAGTATTCACGGTCGGCAACGTTTCCTCGTTGAGTTTCTGGGATGCTTGTTCGGACATTTCCTGCCGTGTCGAAAAGCACAAGGCTCCTGAAATCCTCGTGGGACTTCAGGAAGGCTTTGAAAAAATCGCTGGTGAACTTGGGGTCTTCCAGTAGTGCAGATGGGGTGGCGGCGACATGCTCGATGTCTCCAGCGCGATGTTCAAGCCATGTATTGATGGAATATTTTGTGTAGCTTGTTTCAGTATATATGTCGTGGTATGCGTTTGTGATATTTGCTTGTCGCACTATGGTGTAGAAGGCAATGCATGCCGCAAGTAGCGGTAGGGTCAGCAGGATCACCGTATAGGCACGCAGTTTGCCTTCTATCGTAGAAAAGATGAGCATGCGGATATCCTTTGTGCTCCATCAGGTTGTTTGCGGTCTTTGACGACTGTACGTTTCTCGCCAAGGCAATGCAAACATGAACTCGAATCTAATAGTTTGGCTATATCGAGCGCCCGCGTCTCGTGCCGGACTTTCGTCCGGATGTCATTCGCTCTTGGCTTATGGTGCATGTTCTCTTGCAGTGGGAGGATTATGTCCACGGTAGCTGTACTGTGTCGATATTTTTAAAAAATAATGGTATAATTCAAGTTCATTGGCTATAAAGTGTGAAGCCATGTGGATCACAATCCTCTCTGGGACTGTGGCTTGGCAGCATCAGTACCCCGCTTGTCAGGCCGCCGTTGCAGTCAGGTTCCGCAGCGCCTCTTCGAGGTGGATGCCTGGCTGCAGGCGGCCCACTCCCGTGTGGGAGCGGGCCGCATCAGGCGCGGTCACGTTACCCAACTTTCCGGGCTGACGTTGTTTGTCCTGGCTTGCTTTGAATGAATTTTCTGCTGCTTTCCCTGCCCCCAAACCTCGGCAGCGGGGAAGAAGGAGCGGCCATGTGTGTGCGGTGGGGCTTGCGGGGGATTTCCCTTCCGTGGCTCATCAGGCAGAGGCACCGCATGCGCATGGGGTGACCCACTCCGGAATCCGGTGTGGGCCGCAGTCGTTCTACCCCGGTCTTTTCTGTGCCGGACCCCTTCAGTTCAATCAGACCATGAGCGAGCAGCCAGCGCACAGAGCGCGGGTGCTCGCCTTTTTATGGTATGCGCGCCAACGTTGTGGATGCGTTCAGAAATAGGAGTGTGCGCACTCGTGAAGGCTGGCAGGATGTGTGTTGCAATATGGCAAAAGCACATGAATTTATCATTTATGTTAAAAAAATATTGTGCGCCGTTCCAAGATTTTTGTTGCCATGACGCGGAAAAGTGACATATGTACGTTCTGTGAACAAAAGTACCGGGCAGGCCGCGCGCCATGACGAAAGCCGGTGTTTCGCACCGCTTTCGGACCAGCAACAGGGAACGCGCGCAGGATCTGCGGTACCACCTTCCGCCGCCGTGCGCGGCAGGAGACGCAGATGATGCACGACCCCATGGAACGCGCGCTGCTCAGCCGTATCGCATGGGCCTATTACGTCGAGGGCATGACCCAGTCCGACGTGGCCGACTGGCTGGGTATCAGCCGGGTGCGAGTCAACCGGCTGCTTCAGGTCTGCCGCGATGAAGGCTACGTGCAGATTCTGGTCAACGCCGACCGGGCCGTCTGTTACGAGCTTGAGCGTAGCATGGAGGCCGCCTTCGGCCTGCGCCGCGCCGTTGTCATACCCGCCCCGCCTTCGCAGAAATCGCTCAACCGCAATCTTGGCCACGCCGCCGCCCAGTACCTTTCCGGGGTGCTGCGCGATGGTTCTTCGCTGGGCCTCGGCTGGGGCACCACCGTTGCCGCCGCCGCCACCGCCGTGCCGCGCAAGCCCGCTCAGGGGCTTACCGTGGTTTCGCTGTACGGCGGCCTGCCCTATAGCGTGGTGATAAACCCCTATGAAATCGTGGCCACTTTCGCGCGGCGCCTGTCCGCCTCGCAGACCTACTACATTGCCGCGCCCATGTTCGCCCCCAGCCCGGAATCGTGCCGCCTGCTGAAGTCGCAGGAACTGTTCCGCTCCGTGTACGCACGGGCGGTGCGGGTGGACGTGGCGCTCATCGGCATAGGCCAGCTTGCCACCGACGCCACCAACGTGGTGCTCGGCGCCATAACCCAGGATGATGTGCGCTCGTTGCAGCGCACCACGGCCGTCGGCGAGGTGTTCGGCACCTTCGTCGACGCTTCGGGCGTGCCCGTCGAACACCCCATGAACGCCTGCTTCATGGGGCCCAGCCTCGACGAGGTGCGCTCCATACCGATGACCATCGCCGCCGCGGGCGGCGAGAACAAGACTGCGATCATAAGGGCGGCGCTTACCGGCGGCTTCGTCAACGTGCTGGTCACGGACGAGGGCACCGCGGTGCGCCTGCTCGATCGGGAACATGGAGGAGATGCATGAACAGGTCAGGGTTGCTGGAACGACTGAAGTCCGGCCGCGAATTCGATCTTCTGGTGATCGGCGGCGGGGCTACCGGTTGCGGCGTGGCCGTGGATGCGGCAACGCGCGGGCTGGACGTCGCGCTGGTCGATCGGGCCGATTTCGCGCAGGGCACCAGCAGCCGCAGCACCAAACTGGTGCACGGCGGGGTGCGCTACCTGGAAAAGGCGGTGCTGCAATGCGACCGCGAACAGTTCGGCCTGGTGCGGGAAGGCCTGCGCGAACGCGGCTTTCTGCTGGCCAACGCCCCCCATCTGGCCCACGCGGTGCGCCTGCTGACGCCCGTGCCCAGCTGGAAGGACGCGGGCTACATGTTCGCGGGGCTTACCCTGTACGATCTGCTGGCCGGGCGCCTTGGCCTTGGCCACAGCAGGTTCGTGGGCAAGCGGGCGGCGGAACGCATGTTCCCCACCCTGCGCATGGGCGACTACAAGGCCGCCGTCACCTACTGGGACGGCCAGTTCAACGACGCGCGCATGGCCGTGGCCCTGGCGCGCACCGCCAACGCCCACGGCGCCACCTGCTGCAACCACGTGGAAGTCACCCACCTGATCAAGGAGGGCGGGCGGCTGCGCGGCGCGGAACTGCGCGACATGCTGACCGGCGAAACGTGGACCCTGCGCGCCAGGGGCATCATCAACGCCACCGGTCCCATGGCCGACACCGTGCGCCGCATGGACGACCCCGGCGCGGATGAAATCCTCAAGGTCAGCTCGGGCATCCACATCGTGCTCGAGGCGGGCTTCACCCCGCCGGACCTGTCGCTGATGATTCCCAAGACCGAAGACGGCCGCGTGCTGTTCATGATACCGTGGCAGAATCACGTGGTCTTCGGCACCACCGACGAGCACGCCAACCCCGAGCACGACCCCGTGCCCGACGTGGCCGACATCGACTACCTGCTGCGCTACGCCAGCAAGTACCTGTCGCGGCCCGTCACGCGCGGAGACGTGCGCGCGGTGTGGAGCGGGCTGCGGCCGCTGGTGTTCGCGCCCGGCAAGGGCAGCACCCAGGAACTGGCCCGCACCCACGTCATCGAGGTCTCGCCCGCCGGGCTGCTGACCATCGCGGGCGGCAAATGGACCAGCTACCGCATGATGGCGCAGGATACCGTGGACCGCGCCGACGTGGCCTTCGGCCTGAACCTGACGCGGCCCTGCGTGACCCGCCACCTGAAGGTTGTCGGCGCGCGCGGGTTCATCCCCGGCGGCCACACCGAAATCGCGCGCGAATACGGCGTGCCGGTGGAACTGGCCAAGGCGCTGCACGGTACCTACGGCGACGAGACGGGGCAGGTGCTGACCATCGCCCGTGACGAGAACCTGGGCGACCGCGTACACCCCGACCACCCGCACATCATGGCAGAGGTTGCCTTCATCGTGCGCAACGAACTGGCCATGCGCCTGGTGGACGTGCTGGTGCGCCGCCTGCCCATGGGCCTGCTGGACGTGGAGCACACGCTTCAGGCCGCGCCGGGCGTTGCCCGGATCATGGCCGCCGAACTCGGCTGGGATGCAGCCCGGACCGACGCGGAACTGCAATACCTCGAAACGTATCTTTCGGGGTGGCGCGCGCCCAGGGATTAAGGTTTGCCACGCGGGGCGGGGGAAGGGATGAACCCTGCCCGCCCCGCGCTTCGGTTGATGCGTGCGGCGTACGGGTCGCCACGGGACAGTCACCGTGCCATGCCAGGCGGAATTTCCGGGCGGTTGCCCGGAACATGGCGCGAGGGGCCCGCCCCGCCGCGCAAGCGAGATTTGAACCGTCAACGGATTCACCGGGTTGGTGCAGACCCGGCGTGTCGCAAGGAGGGACGCAACTCCCAGGCGCCTAACCCGCCAGACATCCTCGACATCGGACTTCACGGATGGACGAGGCGGGATGCGCACCCGCAAGGGTGCCGATCACCGCGCGGAGAACGCAGGGTGCTCCGCGTATCCAAGAGAGGGTGTACCATCAGGAGGATTCTATGAAGGAACTTTCGCTGGGACGGGAAATGGTGTCCGAATTCATGGGCACCATGGTCCTGATCATCTTCGGTGCCGGCAACGTGGCCATGACCGTGCTTTTCGGCAAGGGCCTGAACATTACCTGGGACAACATCACCTTCGGGTGGGGTCTCGCCGTGCTGCTGGGCATCATGGCCGGCCTGCCCTCGGGCGCGCACATCAACCCCGCCGTCACCGTGGCGCTGGCGGCCACCGGTCGCTTCCCCTGGAAGAAGGTGCTGCCGTACTCCGTCGCGCAGGTGGCGGGCGGTTTTGCCGGGGCGGCCATCGTGTTCATCGACTTCCACGCCAAGTGGGTCGGCGTCGATCCGCAACTGGCCAGCACAGCAGGCATCTTCTGCACCTTCCCGGCCATCACCACCTCCTACCTGCCGGGCTTCATCGACCAGATCATCGGTACCGCGGTGCTGATGTTCGGCATCCTCGCCATCGGCGACTTCGCGGGCAAGAACAACATCGGCTGGATCGGCGGCATCCTGGTGGCGCTGCTGGTGGTGGCCATCGGCATGAGCCTTGGCGCCATGCACGGGTACGCCATCAACCCCGCGCGCGACTTTGGTCCGCGCTTCTTCGCCCTGGTGGCGGGCTTTACCCAGCCCAACCTGATGGAACCCGGCATCGTGCTGGTGCCCATCGTCGGCCCGCTCATCGGCGGCCCGCTTGGCGCATTCATCTACGATTGGACCACGGGCGCAGTGCACAAGGCCCAGTCCGCCTAATGGTGATGCAAGCCGCCTTTTTTGCGCATGCCAGACAGTTGCCTTGCAGGCGGACAAAAAAACCGGTTTGCATTCGTTGAAGGTGTTCCCGGCGGGCGGCCGGGACGCATTCCCGCCGCCCGTGCAGCAATCCCCCAACCCAGGGAGTAGCACGACATGACCAAGTACGTTCTCGCACTTGACCAGGGCACCACCAGCTCTCGCGCCATCCTCTTCTCGCGCGAAGGCGACATCATCCAGATTTCCCAGAAGGAATTCACCCAGATATACCCGCAGCCGGGCTGGGTGGAGCATAACGCCAACGAGATCTTCGACACCGAATCGTGGGTCATGCGCGACTGCCTGAAGCAGGCGGGCATTGACGGTTCTCAGGTGGTGGCCGCGGGCATCACCAACCAGCGCGAAACCACGGTGGTCTGGGACAAGGCCAGCGGCGCGCCGGTGTACAACGCC
This sequence comes from Nitratidesulfovibrio liaohensis, assembly GCF_011682075.1. Taxonomy (GTDB): domain Bacteria; phylum Desulfobacterota; class Desulfovibrionia; order Desulfovibrionales; family Desulfovibrionaceae; genus Cupidesulfovibrio; species Cupidesulfovibrio liaohensis. The sequence goes on along the minus strand of NZ_VSMK01000798.1, from coordinate 4,544 downwards.
ATCGTGTGGCAGGACCGCCGCACGGCGGGCTTCTGCGACGAACTGAAGGCGCGCGGCCTTGCCGATACCTTCCGTCAGAAGACCGGCCTTGTGCTGGACGCCTACTTCTCCGGCACCAAGGTGCGCTGGATTCTCGAAAACGTGCCCGGCGCCCGCGCCAAGGCCGAAAAGGGCGAGCTGCTGTTCGGCACCATCGACACCTGGCTCATCTGGAACCTGACCAAGGGCAAGGTGCACGCCACCGACGAATCCAACGCCAGCCGCACCCTGATGTTCAACATCAACACCGGCCAGTGGGACGACGAACTGCTGGGCATTCTGGGCGTGCCGCGCTCCATGCTGCCCACGGTGACCCGCTCGTCCGAAGTGGTGGGCGAGATCCATCCGGAGTTCCTGGGCAAGGCCATTCCCATCGCCGGCAACGCGGGCGACCAGCAGGCCGCCACCTACGGCAACGCCTGCCTGAAGCCCGGCATGGCCAAGAACACCTACGGCACCGGTTGCTTCATGCTCATGAACACCGGCAAGGAAGTGCACGCCAGCAAGAACAACCTGCTGACCACCATGGCCTGGGCCACGCCTTCGGGCCGGTACTTCGCCCTTGAAGGCAGTGTGTTCATCGCCGGTGCGGTGGTGCAGTGGCTGCGCGACGGCCTGGGCATCATCAAGGACGCCCCCGAGGTGGAACAGCTGGCCCTGAGCGTGCCGGACAACGGCGGCGTGTACCTGGTGCCCGCCTTCGCGGGCCTTGGCGCGCCGCATTGGGACCAGTACGCGCGCGGTACCATGGTGGGCATCACCCGTGGCTCCACCAAGGCCCACATCGCCCGCGCGGCGCTGGAATCCATCGCCCTGCAAACCCTGGACATCATGGATTGCATGCAGAAGGACGCGGGCATCAAGCTGGCGGCCCTGCGCGCCGACGGCGGCGCCACCCGCAACAACCTGCTGATGCAGTTCCAGGCCGACGTGCTGGGCGTGCCGGTGGAACGGCCCAAGGTGACGGAAACCACGGCGCTGGGCGCGGCCTACCTGGCCGGTCTGGCCGTGGGTTTCTGGAAGAGCGAAGAGGAAATCGAGGCCATGTGGCAGCTCGATCGCCGCTTCGAACCCAACATGTCCGCCGAAACCCGCGAAAAGCTGGTGTACGACTGGCAGCGGGCGGTTGAACGGGCCAAGGCCTGGGCGCAGGAATAGGGACCGTTTCTAAATTGTCTTTTCGCCCGCTGGGGGACCGACCCGAAGGGCGCAAAGCGTGCCCGTTAAGCGAGCTTGCGAGCTTTACGGGCATCGAGCGCAAAGAGGTCAAACGTCGCCTGCCATGGCTTTGCTGTCCTTATCCGTAAGACTCGCGCTACGCGCTCGCCTAACGGCTAAGGCTCGGTCGAATACGATAAGAGCGCGCTGCGGTCCTCATCCGTAAGGCTCGCAAGCTCGCCTAACGGCTGAGGCACTCCCTTATGGCAGGCTAGTTTTCCTCGCCAACGAACGAAAATCCTGCTTTAGAAACAGCCCTGAAGACAAAGCCGCATAGGCGCCAACGTATGAACGACGCCGGGAAGGGCAACCTTCCCGGCGTTTTCGGTTTGCTGACAACGTTGTTTGGGGATGCCTCCGGCCCCGTATCCCAGTCCGGGCGGCGCGGTCATTCCCGCGCCGCATGGCTGAAGAATTCCCCCGGCGTGCGGCCCATCATCTGACGGAAGGCGGCGATGAAAGCCGAGGTGGAGTCGTAGCCCATCTCCAGCGCCACGGCGGTGACCCCGCGTCCGCGCTCCAGTTCCGGCAGGGCGGCCAGCATGCGCGCCCGCTGGCGCCATTCGCGCAGCGAAAGGCCCGTCTCGGCCCGGAACAGCCGGGTCAGGGTGCGATCGCTCATGCCTGCCCGCGCGGCCAGGCGCGGCAGGGAATGGTCTTCGCCGGGGGCGTCCAGCATGGCCTCGCACAGGGCGGCCAGCCGGGCGTCGGCGGGCAGCGGCAAGGACAGTCCGGCCTCGGGCAGGGCCACCAGTTCGTCCAGCAGCACACCCACCAGCCGCCCCTGCGCACCGTGCTCGTCATAATCCTTGGGCAATTTGGTGAAGGCCAGCACCAGTTCGCGGGCCAGCGACGTCACCTCCACCACCCGGCAGCGGTCGGGCGCGGTGCCCCACAGCGGGGCCAGCGTGGCGGGGGTAATGTACAGACTGCGTTGCTCAGCCGGGCCGCTGGTCATCACCTCGTGCGGCAGTCCCGCCGGTATCCAGATGGCCCGTTGCGGCGGGGCCATGTGGCTGCCCTGGCGGGTACGTATTTCCAGTACGCCGCGCACGGCATAGCTGAACTGCACCCAGTCGTGGCTGTGCGGATGGGTCCACGACCCGGCGGACAGCGATTCCGCCCTGGCGAACACCGGTCGGGGCAGCGCGGCAAGGTCGGGTATGGCGCGGGGGATGGTCATGCGGTGGGCCTTCGTCAATCCATGGCGGGAGCATTGCGTATCCGTAAGGGCAGAAGACCATGGGGCCAGCGGGGTGGGGCGGGTAACCCGCTGTTTGGCGTATTCTCGATATATCTTGTCTCCGTATCGATAGCAGGAAGGCGCGCGGGTGGCTAGATGTCTGGTGCGGGCGGCGCAAGAGGCGCCCACCGCCCCCCAGACCTCATGGAGAGACGACCATGTTTGCGAAGTACGCACGACGAATGGCCAAGGACTGGTTTCTGGCCGGCATGCTGGGCGCCGTGGCCCTGGCCACGCTGCTGCCCGACCTTGGGGCCAGCGGCGGCACCCTGCACGCCGACATGCTGGGCAATGCGGGTATCTTCCTGATCTTTTTCTTCCACGGTGCAGGCATTTCGCCCGAAAGCATGCGCCACGGCATGTCCCGCTGGAAGCTGCACACCATGGTGCAACTGACCACCTTCGTGGTGTTTCCGCTGCTGTGGTTCGGCTTCCGTTTCGCCTTCGACGGCCTGGTCCCGGCGGACCTGATGCTGGGCTTCCTGTACCTGTGCGCGTTGCCGTCCACCATATCCTCGTCGGTGGCCATGACTGCCATCGCCCACGGCAACGTGCCGGGGGCCATCTTCAACGCCACCCTGTCCAGTCTGCTGGGTATCTTCCTGACGCCGGTGATCATCGCCCTGGCAGCCGGTGCGCAGGGTGGGGCGCTGTCGCTGACCGACGCCATGATCAACATCGCCGGGCTGCTGTTCCTGCCCTTCGTGCTGGGGCAGCTGGCCCGCCCGTGGCTGGGCGTCTTCATGGCCCGCCACAAGAAGAAGGTGAATACCTTCGACAAGGTGGCCATCCTGATCCTGGTGTACAACTCGTTTTGTGATTCCGTGCGGGGCGGTCTGTGGCGCGACCACGGCATGGACCTGCTGGCCCTTACCATCGGCGGCGCGGCCCTCATCCTGCTGGTGGTGCTGGTGCTGAACACCGTGGTGGCCCGCGCGCTGGGTTTCGACAAGCCCGACGAGATCGCCGCCGTGTTCTGCGGTTCCAAGAAGACCCTGGCCTCCGGCGTGCCCATGGCCCGGTTGCTGTTCGGCGCGCACCCGGCGCTGGGGGTCATCGTGCTGCCCATCATGTTCTACCATCAGTTGCAGTTGTTCGTGTGCTCCATCATGGCCGAACGCTACGCCCGTACCATGCTGCAGCTGGAACGGGAGGGGCGCGACGCTGCGGCGGCTCAGGCGGAAATGCGTGAACCCGCTGCCCCCGCCGCAATGGAAGCCGCCAGCCGGTAGCAGGCGTTCGTTCACAGATACTTGCCGGGGCCGTCAGGCCTCGGCACGGGGCGGGCTAGGGGAGAACCGCGCGCAGCATCCTCGCGCGGCGTAGTCCGCCCCAACTTCACCGGTTTCGACAGCCGGTAGCCATCGGCCCGGCGATTTCTCCGCATCGGGAGGCCGATGTTCCCTGCCTTCTCCCTCTGCCTCATCCCCTTGCAGCCCCTCCGTGTGCCCGCACGCGGAGGGGCTTGCGTTTCCGCGCCGTCTGCCGCACAGGAGGGACATGCGCCCCCGTACCGCCATATCCGATAGCTCGCTCCGCCCCCCGAAGGGGGGTATTGCCCCGAAGGAAGAGATAGCCTGGATGGCCGCCTCGCGCCTGTCTGGGCTGGAGCTGCTGCGGGCGCGCTACACGCGGCAGGTGTTCGCCCGGCACTTTCACGAGGGGTACGCGCTGGGCGTCATCGAAGGCGGGGCCCTGCGTTTCCGCTACCTGGGGCGGGACCACGTGGCCGCGCCCGGCGCGGTGAACCTGGTGGCCCCCGGAGAGACGCACGACGGGCACGGCGTTGGTGACGCCGGCTGGGCCTACCGGATGTTCTACCTTGCCCCGGGCCTCGTGCGCATGGCCGGGGAAGAGGCGGGACTGCCGCACGGCGCGTTGCCGGATTTCGCCAGCGGCGTGCTGGCGGATCCGGAACTGGCGGCGGCCATCGACGCCCTGCACCGCGACATGGAGCGCGCGGGGCCGTGCATGCCCACCCTGGCGCAGGAGACGCGCCTTTCCGCCGTGCTTGCCCGCTGGATAACCCGCCATGCGGCCCCGC
>NZ_VSMK01000797.1 GCF_011682075.1 Nitratidesulfovibrio liaohensis | reverse complement strand
CATGTGCTGCTGCGCGGCGCGCTGGACGGCCCCGGTGCCGCCCGCCCGGCCTCGCCGGACACGGGTGCGGCCACTCCCTCGGCCACTGCGCACACGGGAGACCGGCCATGAAGGGCAGCCTGATCATTCTCGGCTTCTTCCTGTCCGGCGTGCTGCTGGGCAGGCTGGACATCATCCCCAGGGCCGACCAGGCGGGCGACCTGGCCTCGTGGGCGCTGTACATGCTGCTGTTCGTGGTGGGCATGGGCATCGGGTTCGATACCCGCTCGTTCCGCATCCTGCGCGAACTGCACGTGAAGGTGGCACTGGTGCCGCTGTTCGTGGGCATCGGCACCCTTGGCGGATCGCTGGCGGCGTGGGCCCTGCTGGGCGACATGCCCCTGCGCGACGTGCTGGGCGTGGGCGCGGGCTTTGGCTACTACAGCCTGTCCAGCATCATGATCACCAAAATGGGTGACGCGGCCCTGGGTTCCATGGCGCTCATCGCCAACATCTCGCGCGAACTGGTCACCCTGCTGTCCGCCCCGCTTCTGGTGCGCCTGTTCGGCGGGCTGGCCCCGGTGATGTCAGGCGGTGCCACCAGCATGGACACCAGCCTGCCGATCATCGCCCGCTACGCCGGGGAGCGTTACGGCATCATCGCCGTGTTCAGCGGCATGGTGCTGACCGTGGCCGTGCCCATCCTGGTGACGGCCATCTTCACCTGGATGTAGTGAATCGCCCGCGCGGGCACGCATTGGGGCGGCAGGGCGAAGCCGCCGCCCCCCATGCCCCGGTTTGCCTCCCGGTCCTTTTCCCGTTTCTACGGTCCACACCACTCCTGCCCAGCCCCACCCACTACGTCTTCGCCACCACCACTCTTTTTCAGCAACCGCCCATCAGTCACCCCCGCGAAGTGGTGACAAATGTGTCAATCATGCCGCCGGGGTCTGGCGTTTTCTCACTCATTCATTGACAATCTGCTCACTTATACTCCAGAAAAGGGAGTCCGTCCGTCACACCAACCACCTGTCCAGAGGAGAATCCGGGATGCTGAAGAAGATCGTCCTCACCCTTGCGGCCCTGCTGGTCACCGCCAACGTGGCCTTTGCCGAGAAGACCATCGTCGTTGCCCAGGACGCCACCTGGCCGCCCATGGAATTTGTTGACGCGAACAAGAACCTCGTCGGCTTCTCCGTCGATTACACCGACGCCATGGCCAAGGAAGCGGGCTTCAAGATCGTGCACAAGAACGTGGCCTGGGACGGCATCTTCGCCGGGCTCGAATCCGGCAGCTACGACGCCATCGTCTCCTCGGTGTCCATCACCGACGAACGCAAGAACGCCATGGACTTCACCGCCCCCTACTACGAAGTGCGTCAGGCCCTCGTGGTGCCCAAGACCACCAACGTCACCAAGCTGGACGAAATGAAGGGCAAGACCCTTGGCGGCCAGATCAGCACCACCGGCTACTTCACCATCAAGAAGACCGCCGGCGTCACCGCCAAGTCGTACGACGAAATCGGCCTGGCCATGGAAGACCTGTTCAACGGCCGCATCGACGGCGTGGTGTGCGACGACCCCGTTGCCGCCAGCTACGCCCTGCAGCAGGAACAGTACGCCGCCAAGATGAAGATCGCCTTCGTCATCGAAACCCAGGAAAAGGAATTCTACGGCATCGCCGTGAAGAAGGGGAACAAGGAAGTTCTGGACCTTCTGAACAAGGGCATCGCCGCCGTGAAGGCCAAGGGCATCGACAAGCAGCTCCGCGAAAAGTGGATCGGCCGCTAGCCGTGCCCGGCTAGATACTTGCGCACCATGGGGGACTGGCGGTATGACGCCGGTCCCCCCTTTTTCAACGTCAAAGCTTCAGAGACGCCATGACCAACGAACCCCAGAACGTCCGCATCGTCATTACCGACGGCGCAATAATACCGGACCCGAAGGAACGGCGGATCGTAACCGCATGGTCCATCTCCTTCGTGGGCGCGCTGGCCGCGCTCGTCTACCTGTGCGCGAGCAGGCCCGAACCCTACTGGCGGTTGCTGCAATTCCTGCCCGACGGCATTGCCGTCACCTTCAAGGTGACCGTGCTGTCCATCCTGTGCTCCATCCCCATCGGGCTCATCACCGGGCTTGGCCGCCTGTCGCGCAACCGGCTGATCAACCTGGTGGCCTCCACCTACGTGGAAGTGGTGCGGGGCATTCCCCTGCTGGTGCAGCTTTTCTACATCTACTACGCCCTTGGCCGGTTCCTGAAGGTGCCGGACCTGCTGGCCGCCATCATCGCGCTCAGCGTGTGCTACGGCGCCTACATGGGCGAGGTGTTCCGCGCGGGCATCGACTCCATTTCCAAGGGCCAGACCGAAGCCGCCCGCTCGCTGGGCTTCAACCGGGCGGAGACCATGTTCATGGTCATCCTGCCGCAGGCATGGCGCACCATCCTGCCGCCGGTGGGCAACGAATTCATCGCCATGCTGAAGGACACTTCGCTGGTGTCCATCATCGCCGTGGCCGACATCCTGCGGCGCGGGCGCGAATTCGCCTCGGAGAGCTTCCTGTACTTCGAGACGTACACCATGGTCGCCCTCATCTACCTGTTGATCACGCTGTTCCTGTCCAAGGGCGTCAGCATCATGGAATCGAGGTTGAACTACTATGACCGCCGATAGCGTCGAACCCATCATCCGCATCAGCCACGCCTGGAAGTTCTTCGGCGAGCTGACGGCCCTCAACGACGTCAGCCTTGACGTGATGCCCGGTGAAAAGGTGGTCATCTGCGGGCCGTCCGGCTCGGGCAAGTCCACCCTGCTGCGCTCCATCAACCGGCTGGAAACGGTGGACAAGGGCACCATCATCGTGGACGGGCAGGACGTGAACTCGCCCGACAACGACATCAACAAGATCCGCCAGGAACTGGGCATGGTCTTCCAGAGCTTCAACCTCTTTCCGCACAAGACCGTGCTGCAGAACCTGACCATGGCCCCCATGCGGCTGCGCAAGATCCCGCGCGCCGAGGCGGAAAGCCGGGCGCTGGAACTGCTGAAGAAGGTGGGCATCAGCGACAAGGCCAACGTGTTTCCGGCCATGCTTTCGGGCGGGCAACAGCAGCGCGTGGCCATTGCCCGCGCCCTGGCCATGAACCCCAAGATCATGCTGTTCGACGAACCCACCAGCGCGCTTGACCCGGAAATGATCGGCGAAGTGCTGGATGTCATGGTCACCCTGGCCCGCGAAGGCATGACCATGGTCTGCGTGACCCACGAAATGGGCTTTGCCCGCGAAGTGGCCGACCGCATCATCTTCATGGACCACGGCCAGGTGCTGGAAGAAAACGCGCCGCAGGAATTCTTCGGTGCGCCCAAGCACCCGCGCCTCCAGAAGTTCCTGAACCAGATCCTGTAGCGCCCCCGCCGCGCCGCAGGCCACGGGACGAATGCAAACGGGCCGCTCCGCAAGGGGCGGCCCGTTTTTGCGTGCCTGCCGCGCTGCCCGGCAGTCGGGAATGCCCGGCAATCCGTGGATGCCCGGCATTACCGCTGGCCGCCACACAGGGCTGCGCGATTCACCGGAGCGGAAATGCCACCGGGCCGGAGCATGGCCCCGGCCCGGTGATAGTGACGTAGAAAGTGGACGCCCCGGGATGCGAGACGCCGCCCTGCCTCAACGACCGGCGACGCGCATGCCCACGGCGCGGGCCAGCGCAAAGTCCACTTCCAGCGGCAGCAGACAGAACCGCTCGCGCAGGGCGTGGGCGTCGTGCAGAAAGCGCCGGTAGTCGGCCTGCGTGCGCGGGCCGGACCCATCACGCACCGTCTGCCCCTTCAGGAAGGCCAGTCCGCGCCACAGGGCCGGGGTGCACGGCAGAAAAAAGTCCGCATCGTCGGTCTCGTTGTCCGTGCCCATATCCGCGCCCGACTTCAGGTACAACAGCAGCGACAGCGCAAAGATGCCTACCCCCGCAATCTTGCGCGCCTCGTGCAGACGAAAGGCCTCGGCCAGCGCCGCTTCCGTACCGCCAGCAATGGGCAGCGCCCACAGTCCGGACAGCCACGGGCCAAGCTCGTCCATGCGCGGGGCCAGTCGCAACAGACTGGCAAACCCCGCCCCGAAACGGGTGCAGGTGATGCGCTTGGGCACGCTGCCCTCGATGCATTCACGGTTCACGGCCATGCACAGGGCCCGATAGTCGTCGGCAGACATGGTCCCGCTGCCGCCCGGCCCGAAGGCCGCGTCCAGCAGCGCGCGCGCCTCGGCCTCGCCCTGCCTGCGGCTGTTGATGAAGTCCACCCCGGAATGAATGTCGCGCCACTCGTCCACCTGCGCGGCATACCGCTCGAACATGCTGCCTCCGTGTGCCGTGAAAAAACCTGCCGGGCCGACGGGTCGGCCTTCCCTGCCGTACCCGATACGCCCGCCATTGCCGTGCCCCGATCGCGCCACGCGCGCCTGACCATCGCCACGCAATGGGATGACCTCTGCTCCCTGCCCCGCAGCATCGCGGCGCCCAAAGTGGATAGCAAAAAAAACGTGCGTTCCCAAGGGACGCACCGGCATCCCGAATGCACAGATGAATACCCCCGGCATGTTCAAAACAGCATTTTCCCTCGCCTTCCTGTCCGTGATGACATGCCTTTCTTCCTCACCCTCCGCGCCGGGCTTCCGGCGCGGAGGGCTGGTGCGGGCGCGATGTAAGGAATTACGAGTTTTGCCCGGCGGGCAAGGCAGCGCGCGCCTTTTGCGCGGAACGTACTTATGTACGTGAGCACAAAAGGCGCGCGCTAACGCCGCCCGGCGGCAAAAGACGGATTTCGCAGGCAGCGTGCCCGCGTCAATGACAATGCAGAGAATCTTCCCCCTTCACTCCCGCTACTGCGACACCACATGCAGCAGGGCCGCGCGCACCTCGTCCATCTGCTGCTCGTCGGTAATTTTCTGGCCATACACCGTGCGCACCGAAAAACTGTCCGAGGTGCGGTTGCCAAGGGTCGCAATCTTGGCAAACAGGATATCCAGCTGCAACGCCTGCAACACCCGTGCGACATCATACAACAACGCAGGCCGGTCCGGCGCAAACACTTCCACCACGGTGTGGAAATCCGACAACTCGTTGTCGATGCGCACCTCCGGCGGACGGCGCACCGCATCCAGCAACACCGTGGGCACCTTGTGCTTCAGCGCATTGGAGGTCCGGGCCTGCTCCAGCCGGTAGTCCAGCGACAGCTTGCCCGTCAGGGCAAAATGGATGGCCCCGCGCACCTTGCCCCAGAAATCCCTGGCATACAGCGGGTCCGGAGGCGCGGTGACGTGAAAGATGTCCAGCACGGTGCCGTCGCTCCACACGTAGGCATCGGCCCCGAACACATTCAAACCGTGCAGCGAAAGCACCCCGGCAATGGTGGCGAACAGCCCGGTCTGGTCGCGCGCGGCCACCAGCACCTCCCACAACTCGCTGTCGCGCCCGCCGTGCAGCGGCCTGCCCTCCAGTACCACCACGCCCCGCTCGGCCCGGTCCTCGGGCAGGCGGCGACGCGATTCGGCCACGTCGCGGTTCAGCTGGTAGACCAGCGACATGTGCCGCACGATGTCTTCCGGCGGCATGGCCAGCAGATAGCGCGAGGGCATGGCGTCCAGATACAGCCCCGCCGTCTCCAGCGTGTAGTGCAACGCGGACTGCCGCTCGCGCACCAGTGCCCGCACCATGTCGCGCGTGCGCACGATGGCCTGCGCGGTCTGCGTTCCCGCAAGCTGTCCGTCCCGCAGCATGTTGGCCACCTTGCCGTGCAGTTCGTACAGCAGGCTGGCGGTCCAGCGGTTCCACGCCTTGTGGCCGGTGGCCATGGAATCGGCATGGGTGAGCAGGTACAGCATGTTCAGGCGTCTCAGGCTGCCCACGGTGCCCGCGCACTGGGCCACCACCGATTCGTCGTTGAGGTCGCGGCGCTGGGCGGTGCGGATGAGCAGCAGGTGGTGCAGCACCAGAAAGACCACGTCGTCGATGATCTCGGGCGGCGCTCCCCACTCCGCCAGCAGGCGCATGGCCATCTCGGCCCCCACCTCGGAATGGTGCGAGGCGTCGGCCCCGCCCTTGCCAAGGTCGTGCAGCAGCGCGGCCAGCAGCAGACACAGCCTGTCGCGTGCGGCGTCCTCGTCCTGTCCGCCTGCCCAGCCTGACCCGCCTGCCCCGCCAGGTCCGGCCTGCTCATTGGGCACGCTCAGGCAGCCGCCACGCCAGAAGCCGGAAAACGGCTCGAAATCTTCGCTGGCCAGCGATTCCAACTGGCGGATCACGAACAGGGTGTGCATCCCCACGGGATAGGTATGGAACCCGTCGAACTGCACCCTGTCGCGCGCTTCGGCATAGGCGGGCAGGATGGCGGGCAAAAGCCCCGTCTCGTCCATGTGCCCAAGCACCGGAAACGCCTTGCCGGACCCCAGGATGCGCATCAGCGCCGCGCCCACATCGGCGCCGGAAAGGGCGCCGCCTTCGCCGGACAGGGCCTGTTGCAGCGCCTGCTCCATGGCCTTGCGGGTATTCCAGTCGGGGGCGGGGGCGTTGGATCCGGGCCATTCGGCGGCGCGCACGAAGGCGGAAAGGGCCAGGCCGGGGGTGACCGCCGCCGGGTCGGGCAGGCAGATGTGCAGCGTGCCGCCCGCCATGACCACGGGGCCTTCCACCTCGGGGCAGGGCTGGTCGGGGTGCACCGGACCGCCGGGGGTACCCCGGAAGGCGGCGGACAGCGCCTTGATGTGCGACATGCACCGGTGCAGGCGGCCCAGAAAGCATTCCACGGCCAGCAGGTTGCCGCACTCGTGAAAGCCGAGGCGCGCGGCGATTTCCGGTTGCAAATCCAGGAACAACTGGTCGTTCTTGCGGCGCGAAAGATGGTGCAGCAGATTGCGCACGTCGTGCAGGAAGCCCACGCTTTCACGCAGCAGGGCGGCATCGGATGCGGAGAACCCGGCCTGGGCCAGGATTTCCTCCACGCTGCCCGCCTCGTTGCGGATGCGGCCCAGCCACAGGATACGGTGATAGTCGCGCAGGCCGCCCAGACCTTCCTTCAGGTTGGGCTCCAGCAGCACGGCGCCGTCGCCGTGCGAGGCGCGCCTGCGCTCGTGCTCCTCGTCATTCCAGGACAGGAAAGAGGCACCCCGGCGCGGCAGCACCTTGTCGTTCAGGCGGTCCACCATCTCGCGGAACAGGGCCTCGTTGCCGGTGATCAGCCGCGCGTCCAGCAGGCTGGCCAGCACCTTGTGGTCCTTGGCGGCCAGCTTCACGCAATCGCCGATGGTACGGAACCCGTGCCCAAGGGTGTAGCCCGCGTCCCACAGGGGCAGGAACAGCGGCTGGGCCAGGTCGATGGCCTGCGGCGGGATGGAGCGACCGCACAGGATCAGGATGTCGATGTCCGACCCCAGGCACAATTCCTCGCGGCCATAGCCGCCCACGGCCACCAGGGCCACCTTGTCATGGCCGCCGCGCAGTTCGGCAAAGCGAAGGCGAAAATAGTCGTCCAGCAGACGGCTGTAGGCCCGTTCGAAACGCGATGCGCCCGTGGGAGCGGGCGTGGTGTCGCGGCAGTGCGCGTCAGGCCGCGAGGCACAGGCGTTTTCCGGCAGGGGGCCGACCGGGGGAGAAAGGGAGGCGTCCAGGCGTTCGAGCAGCGCGGGGCGCCCCTCGCGCAGGACCGTGGCGGCATCGCGCGGCGTGCCGGAACTACCGGCGGGAGCGGAGGAAGAGGGCCCGTGTGCCTGCGTCATGGAGGAATGGGGGGGTGGATGGTGGGTATGGACGGGCGGCGCCCCGTTCGCTGCCGAGGCGCCGCCCATGGATTGCGGTATGTTGCGGCTAGATGGCGTCCACGCCGGTTTCACCGGTACGGATGCGCAGCACGTCTTCCACCGGCGAGATGAATATCTTGCCGTCGCCCACCTTGCCGGTGCGGGCGGCCTTGACCACCGCATCGACCAGCGGCTTCACCTGCGCGTCGTCGACGACGACTTCGATCTTGACCTTGGGCATGAAGTCCACCTGGTATTCGGCACCGCGGTACACTTCCTTGTGGCCGCGCTGGCGACCGAAGCCCTTTACTTCCGTGACGGTCATGCCCTTCACGTCGAGGCCGGCCAGCGTTTCCTTGACCTCGTCCAGCTTGAAGGGGCGGATGATGATCTCAAGTTTCTTCATGATGTCCATCCTGAAGCTCGGTTCGTGTTCAGGGAAGGGATGACCCCTTCCGCCTTGTAGGCGACAACGGCGGCAGCGGCAAGCTTAGAGCTGATAACCCGCTTCGTTGTGCTCGCTGACGTCGAGGCCCGCGACTTCCGATTCCGTATCCGCGCGCAGGCCGACAAGGGCGTCAACCACATGGAACAGGATGCGGCTGGCCACGTAGCAGAACAGCCATGTGGCGACCACGGAAATGAACTGGATCCAGAGCTGCGAGGGGTTGCCGTAGAGCAGGCCGGTGGCGGTATTCACGGCACTGGAGGCAAAGATGCCGGTGGCGAGGGCGCCGAAGGTGCCGCCCACGCCGTGCACGCCCACCACGTCCAGGGCGTCGTCGTACTTGAAGACATGCTTCATCAGCACGCCGCCGTAGCACAGGGCGCCGCCGATGAGGCCCATGATGATGGCGGGCATGGGCGCCACGAAGCCTGCGGCGGGCGTGATGACCACAAGGCCGGCCACGGCGCCGGAAGCGGCACCAAGGGTGGTGGGCTTGCCGGTGTGCAGCCATTCTGCGGCCACCCAGCTGATGACGGCGGCAGCGGCGCACAGGTGCGTGGTGACGAAGGCGTTGGCGGCAAGGCCGTTGGCGGCAAGGGCGCTGCCGGCGTTGAAGCCGAACCAGCCGAACCACAGGATGCCCGCGCCAAGCACGGTCATGGGCAGGTTGTGGGGCACGAAGGGCTCGCGGCCATAACCATGGCGGCGGCCCAGCACATGGGCGGCGGCCAGGGCGGCGGCGGCAGAGCTCATGTGCACCACGGCGCCACCGGCGAAGTCAAGCGCGCCAAGGCCGAACATCCAGCCGCCCCCCCACACCCAGTGGGCCATGGGGGCATACACCACAACCAGCCACAGCACCGAGAACAGCAGCATGGCGCGGAAGCGGATGCGTTCGGCGTAGGCGCCGGAGATGAGGGCCGGGGTAATCACCGCGAACATGCACTGGAACACCATGAACAGCAGGTGCGGGATGTTGGTGACCGATTCGCTGGGTTCCATGCCCACGCCGTTCAGGAAGGCGAAATCAAGCCCACCGATGACCCCGCCGATGTCGGGACCGAACGCCAGCGTGTAGCCGATGACCGCCCAGACGATGCTGGCCACGCCCAGAAGAATGAAGCTGTGCATGGTAGTGGACAGCACGTTGCGCGCACGCACGAGCCCCCCGTAGAACAGGGCGAGCCCCGGGGTCATGAACATGACCAGAGCGGAGCAGACCAGGATGAAGGCGGTATCCGCCGCGTTCATGTGAACCTCCTCGAAATGTTGACGTACACCCCCTGCCGGACCGAACGGACAGGGGCAAACCCGAACGATGCCATGGTAAAGGCAAGGAGCGTGCCATCTGCTACAAAAAGGTCGCTTCCAATGAATTCGGCATATTGCGTAAATCGGGTTTTTTCGTGTTTTTCCATTTTGGTAATAGAAGAAGCGTTTATAGTTTCTTTTTTGTAAAAACAGACATTTTTGCAGCACCCACTGAAAAAGCATCCCGCTCCGGTTTGCATGCCACCGCCATTGTGGTATGGCTTTCCGAACCGCCGTGTCCGTCATCTGCCGCAGATGGCCGGGCACGAAGCCGCCGCACCCCGCAAGGTGGCGCGGAACATCGCCAAGGCTCCTCGCCCCCGCGAGGCGGACCTTTTGAACCCCCTTCCGCAGGAGGCGGATACCCATGGATCGTACCGGCATCATCACCTTCAGGGGCACTCCCCTTACCCTCACCGGCACCCCGGTTGCCAAGGGCGACAAGGCCCCCGGCTTCTCCGCACTGGCCAACGACCTGTCCCCGCGCGCCCTGGCCGATTACGCGGGCAAGGTACTGCTCATCTCCGCCGTGCCCTCGCTGGATACCGGCGTGTGCGACATGGAAACCCGGCGTTTCAATCAGGAAGCCACCCGCCTTGGCGCGGACGTGCGCATTCTGACCATCAGCTGCGACCTGCCGTTCGCCCAGGCCCGCTGGTGCGGCGCCGCCGGTGTGGACGCGCTGGAAACCCTGTCCGACCACCGCGACCTGTCCTTCGGCAGCGCCTACGGCGTGGTGATCAAGGAACTGCGCCTGCTGACCCGCGCCATTTTCGTGGTGGACCGGTCCGGAACGGTCACCTACACCGAAATCGTGCCCGAAGTGAGCCACGAGCCCAACTACGAGGCAGCACTGGCCGCCGTGCGCGCCGCCCTGTAGCGCACCTGCGACGGGCCGACGCACGCCATCTTCCCGCCGGGCATGCGCGCCGACGGGTTGAAATGGCGCAGGACGTACGACCACAGGCTGTTTTACGAAAATGACAATGCGGTTTCGCCCACGCGAAACCGCATTGTTCTTTTCCTTCCCCTCTTCCTGCCCGTTTCACCGGCCCGCACTGCCTGCCCACACCATCCCTGCGCGGCGCGGGCATCGGACATTCCGTTTTGCGCAGGTTCGCGCCGCGCCGGCCAAGCCGTCCGCACCGTTCCGCCAGCCTTGCACGGCGGCCTCGCCTGAGCTAGGCTGCGCACCTCGTCATGCCTTGCACGTTTGCCGCGCCAAACGCGGGCCGCGCAGGGCATCCGACGGAAATCACCACGCCGCAGGAGCAGTCCGCATGTCCGCATCCTCCCTTACCCCCGACCAGGCTCGCGCCCACCTTGTCGCCACGGTGCTGCGCCATCTGTCGCGCGATGCCGGGCGCCGCACCGAGGCCCTGGAGGAGTTCATGGCCGTGACCCTGCCCGACATGGACGAACATGGCGCGCGGGTGTTGTCGACCATGGTGCCCCAACTGCCGGAATCGCTGTACGGCAAGTGGGCGGCCATGTTCGCGGACCGCTTGCAGGAAACCGTACCCCACGAACACCTGGCGGCCCTGTGCGACGGCAGCGAAGACAACGACGCCACCATCGCCCTGGTTTACGTGATGTTCATGGAGTCGGAAAAGATGGAGCGCCAGGTGGCGGAAGACCTGCACGCCCTTGGCATTGTCCAGGACGGTAAAAATGGCCCCGGCGACGCGGGCGCCCTGCTGGGCGCGTACCTGCGCGCCCGGCTTACCGCGCGGGGGCAGGGACCAGCCCAATAAGCCGGATACAGCCCGGATCCCCCTGACCGCAGCCGCCTGCACGGGCGCGCGAACCGGCACCGCAAACGCCAAGGGCCGCGCACATGCGCGGCCCCGCAATTTTCCGGCCGCCCGCCGGACACCGGGCTGGCTACTGCTTCTCCACCTTGAGCCCGTCGTCGGTGGCGGTCAGCAGATAGGTGCAGCCCCCGGTTTCCAGACAGTAGTCCGAACCGGGAAACAATGTGGAGCGGGCGGTCCATTCGTCGTTGACGAACACATCGCGCGCGCCGCCGCTTTCCTCGTAGCGTACCTGGGTTCCGTCGGCCAGGATGACGAACTCCGCCTCGTGGATGACGGCGGGCAGGTCGGCTTCGGTATGGCTCATGGCAGACCTCCTTCACGGTTGCGGATGGCAAGACTGTGGCAGAAAACCAATCCACTGACGTAATCACATGTTTACATCGTCCGACACAGGACAACAACAGGAATATCCCGTGACGCCAGAACTTCAGGCCACCGCCTCCGCTGTCCCTGCCCCGCCCGTCGCCTCGGCTCCGACAGCCTTGGCCGCCGCGCTGTCCCTGCCGGTGCCCGGCGTGTCTGCCGTGATGGCCCTGCTGGACGAAGGGGCCACCATTCCGTTCATAGCCCGCTACCGCAAGGAAGCCACGGGCAGTCTGGACGAGGTGCAGGTGGCCGCCGTGCGCGACGCCCTGGAAAAGGCACGCGAACTGGACAAGCGACGGGCCGCCGTGCTGGCATCGCTGGAAGAGCGCGGACTGCTCACCCCGCTGCTGTCCAAGGCCGTGGCGGGGGCGTCCACGCTCACCGCGCTGGAGGACGTGTACCTGCCCTACCGACCCAAACGCGTCACCCGCGCCGAAAAGGCCCGGCGGCGCGGCCTGGCCCCGCTGGCAGAGGCCCTGCACACGGCGCGA
>NZ_VSMK01000795.1 GCF_011682075.1 Nitratidesulfovibrio liaohensis | reverse complement strand
GGGCCGGTGACGGCGGCGGCGGTGGCCAACGCCGTGGGCGTGGACGAATGGCGCGCCCAGGTGCTGCCCGCCGACAAGGCCGACATCGTGCGGCAGTTGCAGGCCGAGGGCGGCAAGGTGGTCATGGTGGGCGACGGCATCAACGATTCGCCCGCCCTGTCCGCCGCCGACGTGGGCGTGTCCCTGCGCGACGGGGCCGACCTTGCCCGCGAGGTGGCCGACGTGGTGCTTTCCGGCAACGATCTTGCGGAACTGCTGGTGGCGCGTCAGTTGGCAAAGGCAACACTGCGGCGCATCCACCTGAACTTCGGGTCCATCATGGGGCTGAATTCGGCCTTCATGGCCCTTGGCCTGGTGGGCCGGGCGCAGCCCGGCATGCTGGCCCTGCTGCACAACCTGACCACCGTGGGCGTGGCCCTGAACGCCATGCGGCCCATGCTGGGCAATGGCGCGGCGGAAGGACGGCGCGGCGCGGAGCGCACGCCGGGGGTGATGGCGCTGCCCGTTGGG
>NZ_VSMK01000794.1 GCF_011682075.1 Nitratidesulfovibrio liaohensis | reverse complement strand
TACCAGCGTTTGCCACATTGCTGAAAGCTGGCGGCGACATGTATTATATTGACTGGTTTGGCAGGACATATGCAATGAGCGCTACTATTCAAGAAAATTACAAACTCGTCCTCTTCCTCCTCGAGAAGGGTGTAGATTATTCAAAAAAGGACAATCGCGGTAGCTATCTTGCAAGATATATGCAGACGAAATTCAAAACATCTTCCGAATACAAACAGCCATACAGCAAAAAATACATGTGGTTCTGGCGCTGCATAGATTTTCTCGAAAAGCGCGGGGCAACTTTTACCATTCCGCAGGATGCGATCCGTCCCGCCGTGCTGGATACCACGCCGCCAGACATTTTCGCCGAAGCACAAATCCAGCAACCCGACACGCCTGCAAAGCCTCGGCCTCGCGTGAGCGACACCGAAACCGTGAGCATGCATGAGGTTTCCCTCACATACCCCGTGCCGTTTTGGCTTCAGGGTGCAGACGCCACCACCGGCAACACCCATTCGCGCATGCGTCAGAAGGCCGG
>NZ_VSMK01000793.1 GCF_011682075.1 Nitratidesulfovibrio liaohensis | reverse complement strand
ACAAGAGGCCTCGTCAAGCTTAACATAGCCTCCACGTTTGGCATCAAAAACAGTATTATCTTCAGAAAAAAGCGCACATATATCCTGTATCTTCACGCGGTAAAAATCCAACAACACCGACAAAGAAACTCTCTCTTGACGATAAATATCACAGTCATTTACAGCGCTCAAAATACCATTAGAACTACAATCTGCAGCAGGAATAACCCTATATTGATCACACCACCGCAAATAAGCTCGTGCTCTATTTCTCAACATTGCAAACGCTACATGAGCTGAGCGAACTGTTTCAACACTCGGAATCCATGGAACACCAGAAACTTCGCCTCTCCAATAAACTGAACCAGCTAACGCACCACACCGCCTTGACTCCTCGCCTTCCCCAACACCGACTTGCCACACGCGCATGCGATAGCGTTGCGCAAAGATCATCTCTTGCATTCGCACACCCTCCAATAGGCTTGTCCCTTACCATCCCAAACCACCCCTAGCAAAAGGTGGGGCTATAGTGGGGCTAAACAC
>NZ_VSMK01000792.1 GCF_011682075.1 Nitratidesulfovibrio liaohensis | reverse complement strand
AAACCCAGTGCGTCCAGACCGACAGGCGCGCCCGGTCCCTCCGCCGCCAGCGCGGGGGCGGCGAAATCCCCCGCCATGGGCACACCATCGCCCGCGTCCTCGTTGCCCCCGTCCTCACCGCTCTCGTTCGCGCCGTCGCCCATGCCGTGGCGGGCAAGTTCCGCATGGGCGGTGCGCAGCAGCAGGTATTCGCAAGCGCGGCGGGCATCATGCAGAACTTCGGCATGCATCTTTTCAGTCGTACCCTCGCAGGCGGCCAGTGCCGCCGCAAGGGCATCCAGCCGGGCAAGTGTGGCGGGCGGCTGCACGCCCTGTCCCGCCGCCATGACATGCACTCTTGCCAGCAGTTCCGCGCGCGGGGTGCCCCCCCGTCCTGCCTGCCCTGCCTGTCCGGCCTGTCTGGTCTGTCCGATCTGTCTGGCCCGTCCTGTCTGACCTGCCCGCCCGGCCTGTCCCGCAGCCAACGGCCAGTGCGCCCCGGCCTGCACCGCATCCGCCAGTACCGCGTCGGCCACGGCGGCCA
>NZ_VSMK01000791.1 GCF_011682075.1 Nitratidesulfovibrio liaohensis | reverse complement strand
GCAGCCCCGCCCCTGCGTGCGCAGGCGCGCGGCCACGCGTCCGGCGGCGATGCCGGTGCGTTCGCGCATGGCGGTGATGGCATGCACCCCGTTGAGGAACGAGTGCGGGTCGTTCAGTTGTTCGTCGGGGGTGGGGTAGGCCACCGGCGCGCGGGGCATGCCCTGTTTGGTCAGCACGGTGGTGCGGGCGGTACGGTACAAGGCGTAGGCGCCGCGCGGGGCCAGCGCCGGGTCCCAGTGCTCCTCGGAATCGGCCATGACGTGCCAGTCCAGCGGCAGGGCGCCCGCCAGATCCTGGCCGTGCAGTACCAGCAGGCCCGGCTGCATGGCCTTGAAAAAGACCAGGGCCAGATGCCCCTGGCGTATCGTTTCGCGCGCGTCGGCCTTGGCCGCGTCGGCATGGCTGAAGCCAGCGCCCAGCGCGGCAAGCCCCGCACCGGTGACGGGCAGCATGTCGCCCGCGCCGCCCAACGGCATGGTGGACGCCCACAGGGATGCGCGCGTGCGCATGGCCGTGCGCATGTCG
>NZ_VSMK01000790.1 GCF_011682075.1 Nitratidesulfovibrio liaohensis | reverse complement strand
GGTCAGCACCCCCACCAGCAGGGCCACGCCCAATGCCGCCAGCCAGCCCAGGCGCAGGGCGTGGAATTCCAGGGTGCGCGGGGTGGGCGCGGGCAACTGCGCGGGGTCGTTCCGGGTGGGCGCCCCAGCTGCCTGCACCACCACCGGGGCCCACGCCCCCAGCCAGTAGTCGGTACCCGGCACGGCCAGGGTGTAGGCCCGGCGCGCCTCGGTGCGTCCTTCGCCAAGGTCCGCCGTCCACTCGGTAAAGCCGCCCCCCGTGCGGGCCGTGTCCATCAT
Organism: Nitratidesulfovibrio liaohensis; assembly: GCF_011682075.1. GTDB lineage: Bacteria > Desulfobacterota > Desulfovibrionia > Desulfovibrionales > Desulfovibrionaceae > Cupidesulfovibrio > Cupidesulfovibrio liaohensis. The sequence continues at coordinate 249 of NZ_VSMK01000790.1, read as the reverse complement.
GCGCTGTACGAAGCGCACCCCATGCACGTCGGTGGCCGCGCCAAAGTCCACGCCGCCCGCGTCGGGCAGGGTGGGGGTGTGCACGTTCACCGTCCCGCGCGAAAGGAATACGTAGTCCCAATGGGCGGCGCTGGTGCGCACCGGGTCCACCGCGCGCACCAGCAGTTCGCGCCGGGCGTTTTCGTCGGGCTGGGTGGCGGCCAGTTCGCCCAGGGCCTGGGCCAGCGCGGTCACCGTGGCGGCAAGGCG
>NZ_VSMK01000789.1 GCF_011682075.1 Nitratidesulfovibrio liaohensis | reverse complement strand
TAACATAATAGCAAAAAAGTAGATCAATTCAGACACATACCTATTCGATGAATCCAAATCCCCAAAAAGATCACGCGCAAAATTAAGAACAGACTCGTTAACACTATAAAAATATTTTTGTAAAAAGTAACTCCTACCACGAAACGCATACTTTCCGCCACCTACTCTAAGCGCATCTATCACGATTGCATCTATAGAAAACCCTCCAAAACGACTCACCTTTAGATACAAGATGCTCCTATTTCTGTATTCATCCTTTTCGAAAAATTGAAACACAATCCTCTTCTTCTCATTGTCTATTACAAAACAATAATCATCGCACAAATCGCCATCCACAAGATCGCAACACTCATATATCCCACTAAAATCAAAAACCATATAGCCACGGAACACGTCGCCAGTACAAGAGGCCTCGTCAAGCTTAACATAGCCTCCACGTTTGGCATCAAAAACAGTATTATCTTCAGAAAAAAGCGCACATATATCCTGTATCTTCACGCGGTAAAAATCCAACAACACCGACAAAGAA
>NZ_VSMK01000796.1 GCF_011682075.1 Nitratidesulfovibrio liaohensis | reverse complement strand
GAATGCGGCGAGCAGGTCGGGGGTGGCGTCGGTGGAGCCGTCGTCCACGGCCAGCACCTCGAAGTCCGCGCCGGTTTGCGCCAGCAGGCTTTCCAGCGTGGCGGGCAGGGTGGCGGCGGCGTTCCAGACGGGCAGCACGACGCTGATGGCGGGGCAGGGCTGGGTCATGGCGGCGCGGGTTGGGGGTGGAGGGGAGGGCGGCTAGTGGTTGCGCGGACACGCTGCTTACGGAATCCGCGCGTTGCGGTCGTCATCCGTAAGGCTCTCAAGCTCGCCTAACGGCTGTCGCCTTTTGCCGCCGTGCGGCGTTGAATCAAGTTTTTTGATGCTCACGTACATGAGTACAGCGCTGCTTTCGCCATCCGTAAGGCTCGCGCGTTGCGCTCGCCTAACGGCTGCCGATCTGCGCTCAAAAAGCTTGATTCGCCTTGCACGGCGGGCAAAACTCGTAATTCCTTGCATCCTGTCCGCACCAGCCCCCGCGACGGAAAGACCGTCGCGGGAACAAGGAAGAAAGGCAATTGGCAGGAGGGCGGAAGTGGACGTGGATTTCAGGAGCGATGGAGCTGAAAAACGGGGAAGGAAACGGATGCTCCTTCCCCGTTTATGTCTCCGCTATTCTGTCCGTTCCGTGTTGTCCGCCCCGTCCGTCCCCTCCGCCCCGACGGGCTTATCGCGCAGGGCGTCACGGATGCGGCACACCCCGCACACCTCGTTGGAAGTGGGGTAGCCGCAGCGGGTGCAGCCGCTCAGGTCCACGCCGTCCTCGTTGTCGGCGCGGGCGAACACCGGGCGGCCCCGTTCCAGAAAGCCCTGATAGAAGTCCAGTTTGCGACCGGGCATTTCTTCTTCAAGGTCGGTCCACAGCTTCTTGTAGAAGGTGAAGCTGGCCCCGCCGGAGTATGGGCAGGGGGCGTAGTGGTGTTCGATGCCCATGAGGAAGGCGTAGTTGGCGGTCTCGAATTCCGAAAGCCGCCACAGGGGCTTCACCTTGCGGGCAAAGCCGCCGTCGGCGGCCAGGTCCGGCCCCTGGTCGCTCAGGTAGGCCACGTCCCAGCGCAGGGTGTTGCTGAACAGCCGGGCGATTTCGTCGTCCAGGTTGTGGCCGGTGGCCAGCACGGTGAAGTTTTCGTCCAGCGCGGTCTTGTTGAAGAAATAGCGCTTGATCTTGCCGCAGGCCGAACACACCGGGCGGTTCAGCCGGGCCTTCACGTCGGGAATGGCCAGCCCTTCGGCTCCCATTTCCTTCACGATCAGGTTCAGGCCGTGCTTTTCGCAGAAGCGTTCCACCACCCCGCGTGCGGCGGGCGAGGAACCGGGAATGGCCAGGTCGATGTGCAGGCCGGTCACGTCGTAGCCCAGCCGCGAAAGTTCCAGCATCAGGCTCAGCGAATCCTTGCCGCCGGACAGGGCGACCAGGATGCGGTCGTCATGGGTGAACAGCTTGCGTTCCTTGATGCCGCGCTCCACCTGCCGGGTGAAGAACAGCAGGAAGCATTCGGCGCAGAAGCCGGTATGATGGCTGGGCAGGGAGACGACGGCCGTCTCCTTGCAGCGTTTGCATTTCATGGCGTGTGATCCTTTGGGGGTTGCGGTGCGTGCGGTGCCCATGGTGAAAGGCGCCGGCCACAGCAGGGGACTAGGAAACATCGCAAACGGCGGGATTGTGTTCTCTGGCAAGGAAGACGAAGCCAGAGGGCAAAAGCGCGCCGTTTGCTACCCACTTGAAGTGACAATGCGGATCAACAGCTCATCATCCGGCAGCACTTCGCGGTCGGGGGTCAGCAGGCCGCCGTCGCGCACCACAATGGCCGTGGTGGGGCGGATGCCCAGCTTGCGCAGCACCTGCAGCACGGTTTTCTCGCGCGGCATGGTCAGCAGCTGTTCCTTGGGCTGCAGGCGCACCGTGATGGTGCGCGGGGCGAACGTGCGGCGTTCGCCGGGGGTGGCTTCCGGGGTGTGTTCCATGGTTCCGTCTTTGGTGAAGGTTCGGGGGAGGGGCGCGGCCGCAACGTTTTCCACGGCGGCGCCCGGGCCGCGTACCGGAAGCGCACCATACCCGTTTGTGTCTTGATGACAAGGTGCGGCGGTGCGGGGTTCCGGCGGCGGGGCCTGGTGCGGGACTCGGTCGGCGGGCGCGCGATCCCCATCACCCTTCGGGGGTGAAGATGCCGCGCCGCCGGTGCGGGTTGCTTGTCTTCACTGCGTGCCTGTACTATTCTTGGCAAAGGTCCGGGGACAGCCCGCCGCCCGCGAGTGCGTGGGGGCACACTGCCTGTGCTCCCCGCTTCCCAGTGTTCGTAGTGGTACGGCGCGGCGCCCGGCAGCCCGTGCCCCGTCATCCCCCCAGTGTCCCGAGCCTTCGGAGGTGAACCATGTCGGCCAAGAAGATTCTTGTCGTGGACGATGAAAAGCACATCCGCATGCTGTATCAGGAAGAACTGGAGAGCGAAGGCTACACCGTGGCCGTGTCCGACGGGCGCGAACCCATCCTCGAAGTGGTGGCCCGCGAAAAGCCTCTGGTGGTGGTGCTGGACATCAAGCTGGGGCCGGATCTTTCGGGTCTGGACCTGCTGCAGGAAATCCGCCGGGGCGAACCCGCCCTGCCGGTCATCCTGTCCACGGCCTACGATTCCTTCCAGCACGACCTGAAGTCGGTGGTGGCGGACTACTATGTGGTCAAGTCCGTGGACCTCACGGAACTGAAGGCCAAGGTGGCGCTGGCCATCGAAAAACGAGCGTAGCGCCCCTCTTCTCCTTCCCTTCCTCTTTTTCGCCAGCACCAGCCGGTGGCGCGCAACCGCCCCGCATTCTTCGCGCAGATGGCATGCCCCTTGCTTTTACCCTGTGGGGCGGGTCTCGGCTTGCGCGATATTGCGCAATAGCCGCGCCGTGCAGCCGTCACGCGGATTGCGTGCCGCGTGCGCCTGCCCGCGCTGCACGGCACGGCCCGCCCCGCTTCAGAGCCTGCATGTCGGCGCGCCGTGTCCAATGGCCTGACGTGCGGGGTGCATCATGCGCGCCGTCTGCGCGATTGCGTGTCGCGTTGCCGTGGCTGCCCGCTCCGTCAGCGGCACGACTGTTCCATGTCTGCACCGCCCGGTGCCAACCCCAGAGGTGCCCATGCCGGACTCCCTGTTCCCCGTCGGCCGTCGCGTCGCGCTGAACCGGCTCATCTACATGGGCATCCTGGTGGCGTCGGTGCTGCCGCTGGTACTGATCCTGGGGGTCATGAACCTGCACCTCGGGGTGTCCTTTCGCGAGATGGTCTTCGGCCAGGCGCGCGAAATTGCCGACCGGCACAGCCAGAAGATCGACGATTTCCTGCACGAACGGCTTGCCAGCGTGCAGATGCTGGTAGAGGCGCAGGGCGCGGGTCTGCTGGACCCGGCCAACCTGAATCGCAAGCTGGCAGCCATGCGCAGCGCCTATGGCGGCGTGTACGTGGACCTGGGTATGGTGGACGATGCGGGCATCCAGCGGGTGTACGCTGGCCCACACCGCCTTGAAGGCACCGACTATTCGCACGAGAACTGGTTCTTGCAGGCCGGCGCGCGCGACGTGTTCATCAGCGACGTGTTCATGGGGGTGCGCAAGTCGCCCCATTTCATAGTGGCCGTGAAGCTGATGGTGGACGGCAGGGCGTGGATTCTGCGGTCCACCATCGATTTCGCCAGCTTCGTCTCGCTGGTGGAGGACGTGCGCGTGGGGGCAACGGGCCAGGCCTGCATCATCAACCGGGCCGGCGCGTTCCAGACCTCCGGGGGGCGTCATTCGGCGGGCGATGGTGCGCAACTGGCGGGATTCGCCCGTCGGGTGTTCGGCGGCGGCATCGCGGGCATGGATCAGGACCGCGCCTTCGAGGAAGGCGACATGGTCTACGCCATGTCGCGCCTGAAGGGCGGCGACTGGATACTGGTGTTCCAGCAATCCTCGCGCGAGGCGTTGCAGGGCCTGCACGCGGCCCAGCGCACCCTGTTCCTGGTGCTGGGGCTGGCCTCCATCGCGGTGCTGGTGCTGGGCATGTTCCTTGCCCAGCGCATCATCGAGCGCATCGACGGGCTGGAGCGTGAAATGGCCGCCCTCAATGCCCAGGTGGTGGAGGCGGGCAAACTGTCGGCCCTGGGCGAGATGGCGGCGGGCATCGCCCACGAGATCAACAACCCCGTGGCCATCATGATGGAAGAGGCGGGCTGGATAGAGGACGTGCTGGGCGAACTGCAGGAGCAGGACGCCGTGCGCGAGATAGGAGACAGCGCCCGCCAGATCCGCACCCAGGGGGTGCGCTGCCGCGACATCACCCACAAGCTGCTCAGCTTCGCCCGCCGCTCCGACCGCGAGGTGCACGCCGTGGACATCAATGCCATGGTCACCGAGATGGTGGAACTTTCCGGCCAGAAGGCCCGCACTGTCAGCGTGCACGTGGTGGTGGCCATGGCAGAGGGGCTGCCGCCGGTGGCCGCATCGCCCTCCGAGTTGCAGCAGGTGTTCCTGAATCTGTTCAACAACGCCTTCGACGCCATGGAAGGTTCCGGCGGCACCCTGAAGGTGGCCACCCTGATGAGCGACAACGGCATGGTGGCCGTGAACGTGGCCGACACCGGCCCCGGCATGCCGGAAGCCATCCTGCAGCGCATCTACGACCCGTTCTTCACCACCAAGCCGGTGGGCAAGGGCACGGGTCTTGGCCTGTCCATCTGCTACGGCATCATCAACAAGATGGGCGGCGAGATAAAGGTGAGCAGCATCGTGGGGGTGGGCACCACCTTTCAGGTGCTGCTGCCGCCGTTCGACCCTGCCGTGCACGCGGCGCAGGCCGCTCAGGGAACCGGATTGCTGGCGGGCGGTGGACGCCTGACCTCGGCCTGCCCGGCTCCGAACCCACCGGCCGCAGCGTCCGCACCCCCCGGCACGACGCCCCCCGACGGGGGCAGCAAGGATACATGATGAGCGAGACCCACTCCAACACCTCTTCGCCTGGTTCGCCTTCCGATGCGGCAACCGGCTCCGGGCCCGGCGGTGCCGCGGCCCCCATCCGGCTGCTGCTGGTGGACGACGAGGCGGGCTTCATCAGGGTGATGCAGAAGCGCCTGTCCCGGCGCGGCTACGTGGTGGATACCGCGGGCAGCGGCGCCGAGGCCCTGCGCACCCTGCGCGGCGCCGCCTATGATGCGGCGGTGTTCGACCTGAAGATGGACGACATGGACGGCTTCGAACTGCTGCGCGTTGTGCGGCGCATGGCGCCTGAAATGGCCGTGATCATGCTGACCGGCCACGGCGGCGCGGAGGAAGCCCGAGAGGGGATGCGCCTTGGCGCGGCAGGGTACCTGCTGAAGCCGTGCGAGATGGAGGAACTGGTCTGCGCCATAGAGCGGGCGCTGGGGCGCGGCGCGCCGGCGTAGCCACCACGCGCAGGGCCCGCCTGGCATGCCCCGGCATCCGCCCGCCGTACCATCCCGGGCTTGCTGCATCCGTATCCAAGGTGCTGCCGGGGCCGCCGTCCACGACGGTTTGTACTGACGGGACTGCCGCCAGTGCCGCCACCGCCTCAACGGGCGCAAGGCCCGCGAAGCCGCAGGCCCCTTGCCCTGCCCCCGCCTTCGTGGTAGCCGCAGGGGTCATGTTCGATACCGATCTTGCCGTCAACATCAAGCGACTGGCCGTCGCCTTCGTGCCCATGCTGCTCGGCATGGTCTGTCACGAGGTGGCGCACGGCTGGGCCGCATGGAAGCGCGGCGACCCCACGGCCAAGATGCTGGGGCGGCTGACCCTGAATCCGCTGCCGCATCTGGACGTGATGGGCTCGCTGCTGTTCGTGTTCACCGCCCTCACCAGTCCGTTCATCCTAGGCTGGGCCAAGCCCGTGCCGGTCAATACCCGGTATTTCCGGTCGCCCCGGCGCGACATGGCGCTGGTCTCGTTTGCCGGTCCGCTGGCCAACATCGTGGTGGCCGTGGGCTTTGCCGTGGCCTATCGCCTGCTTACCCTCGCCATGCCCATCTCGCAGTGGGAGGGCAACGGCGTGTACGATTTCTTCCTGAACATGTGCGCCGTGGGCGTGTGGGTGAACTTCACCCTGGCGTGGTTCAACCTGACACCCATCCCGCCGCTGGACGGCAGCAACATCCTGGCCGGATTCCTGCCGCGCAAGCTGGCGTGGCATTATTACCGGCTGGAACGCTACGGGCTGATCCTGGTGGTCATCCTGCTGGCCACGGGCATGTTGTTCAAGGTGGTCTGGCCGCTGGTGCAGATGTCCGTCGACCTTGTCTCGACCATCGTGGGCATTCGCTAGCCCCACCTCGGCCCGCCAGTCCTGGCCCGCGCCGGTGCGGTATGCAACGCCCGGCGCGCCTGTTTTGCGCAATTCCGCATGGCGCCCGGCCTCGTCGCCGCGCACCACGCTTCGACATCCCATTCCCTTCCGGAGGATCGACAGATCATGACCACCCCCGACAAGCGCACCGTTTCCGGCATGCGGCCCACCGGGCCGCTGCACCTTGGCCACTACTTCGGCGTGCTGAAGAACTGGGTCGAGATGCAGCATGAAATGGAGGCGTTCTTCTTCGTGGCCGACTGGCATGCCCTGACCAGCGACTACGCCGACCCTTCGCGCATCCGCGAGTTCGTGCCCGAACTGGTCACCGACTGGGTTGCCGCGGGCCTCGATCCGGAAAAGTGCGTGATGTTCCAGCAGTCGCACATCAAGGAACACGCGGAACTGCACCTCATCCTGTCCATGATCACCCCGGTGAGCTGGCTGGAACGCAACCCCACCTACAAGGAACAGAAGCAGGAAGTGGTCAACAAGGACCTCGGCAACTACGGGTTCCTCGGCTACCCGGTGCTGATGGCCTCCGACATCCTGATCTACCACCCCAAGTGGGTGCCCGTGGGCCAGGATCAGCTGCCCCACCTGGAGCTGACCCGCGAAATCGCGCGCCGCTTCAACTTCCTGTACGGCGACTATTTTCCCGAGCCGGAAGCGCGCCTGACCCCGGCAGCCAAGTGTCCCGGCCTTGATGGCCGCAAGATGTCCAAAAGCTACGGCAACGCCATCTACCTGCGCGACACCATGGAGGAAATCGCCCCCAAGGTGCGCGGCATGTTCACCGACACCAACCGCCTGCGCAAGAGCGACCCCGGCAACCCCGACGTGTGCAACCTGTTCCCCTACCACGAGCTGATGGCCAGCCCGGAACAGCAGGCCGAAATCCGTCAGGGCTGCACATCCGCCTCGCTGGGCTGCGTGGACTGCAAGAAGATATTCCTCGAAAACCTGGGCGCCTTCCTGGGGCCGCTGCACGAGCGCCGCGCCGCCCTGCTGGCCAACCCCAAGGGCATTCAGGACATCCTGGATGCCGGGGATGCCCGTGCCCGCGCCGAGGCCTCGCGGATCATGGCCGGTGTCCGCGACCGACTCAACTTCTAGCCTGCCCGAGGGCGACGCACGCCGCTGCAAGGCGGGGCGCGTCGCCCGGTGCCGCGTTGCGCGGGCAAACGCCTTCCTTGACGTAGCGCTGCTACGCCTGCGTCGGCGTTTACCCGTGCGCCTTGCCCCGAACGATGCGTCCGCCTTTCGCATGGCGTGCGACGCCCTCGGGCAGGCCGTGCGGAGAGGGCTTGCTCGCTTTGAGTGGGCAGACTCTAGAATTGTTTGATGGTGAGGGTAGCCAGGTACCCTTTGGCTTTTTTGACGACCGCGCCGGACATCCGACGCACTGCCAAGCGAGGCGAAGATGACCGGCGAGACGAACAAGTGTAGCGGATGCGGCCCGACTGGTGCGGAAGTCGCGCAGGGCGACGAGACCCAGGCCTTTCTGGAAAGCCTGCCGGAACTGCATGCGGGTCAGACGTTTCAGTTTGCCTGCCATCCGGGCGTGCGCTGCTTCAACGCCTGCTGTTCCGACCTGAACATGCCGCTCACACCGTACGACATGCTGCGGTTGCGCCGCAATCTGGGCATGGGCAGCGAGGAGTTCATCAACACCCATGCCCGCGTGGGCCAGTATCCGGATACCGGCTTTCCCGCCCTGTTCCTGCGCATGAGCGACCACCCGCTGAAGTTGTGCCCGTTCGTCAGCGATGCCGGGTGCACCGTGTACCCCGACCGTTCCGGGGCCTGCCGCACCTATCCGCTGGGCCGCGCCACGAAGGAAGACGAGGCGGGCAACGTGGTGGAGCAGTTCTTCGTGGTGCGCGAGGAACACTGTAGGGGCTTCGACGAGTCCGGGGAATGGTCCAGTGGCACCTGGCTGGCCGATCAGGGACTGGAGCCGTACAATGCCTCCAACGACCGCTACATGCGCCTCATGGCGCGCTGCAAGCGCCAGGGCGCGGCCATCAGCCCCAAGCAGGCCACCATGGTGTTGCTGGCCTGCTACCAGTTGGACCGTTTCGTCGATTTCATCCGGGGCGTGAAGCTGTTCGACCGGCTGGACATTGATGCGACCCGCCAGCAGCAGGTGCTGGACGACGAGGAAGCCCGCCTCGATTTTGCCTACGACTGGGCGGAACTGGTGCTGTTCGGCGATTGCGCGGCGTTGCGCATGAAGGGATAGCGGCAACGTTGCGCCACATGCCGTCGATCCTGGACGGACGGTATTCTGCCAGGCCGCGCTTTCGCGTCATGTTCAATGTTCAACCAATGTCCAATGTCCGCCCGACCATGTTTCCCGCATGCCTGGCGGTAACCGGAGCCAGCCATGGACGCATCCCAGCCTGACCTGATGCACCCCGCCGTGGTGACCCGCGCCGCACTGCCCGGCCTGCTGGCGCCCCGCCGCGCCGCCGGACAGCGGGTGGTGTTCACCAACGGCTGCTACGACATCCTGCACCCCGGCCACGTGGACCTGCTGGCCCGCGCCCGGGCCGAAGGCGACCTGCTGGTGCTGGGCCTGAACTCCGATGCCTCCGTGCGCCGCCAGGGCAAGGGGGCCGACCGCCCGGTGAATCCCTTCGCGGTGCGGGCCTACGTGCTGGCCCACCTGGCAAGCGTGGACTACGTGGTGGAGTTCGACGAGGACACGCCCCACGCACTCATCGCGGAAGTCCAGCCCGATGTGCTGGTGAAGGGTGGCGACTGGCCCGTGGACCGCATCGTGGGTCGCGACATCGTACAGGCCCGCGGCGGGCGGGTGCTCAGCCTGCCCCTGCTGCCCGGCTTTTCCACCACCGGCCTCGTCCGGCGCATTCGGGCCGGTCTGTCGGCGGGTGAGCACGGATAGCCCGCAGCATATTTTTTGGGGTGTGTGCGGAAGGACGCTTGCGCGTCGAGGATTGCGCTGTACGCAAAACATCCCGGTATTCCATGGGAATGCCGGGATGTTTTGTTTTTGCGCAAAGGTTTCGCGCAGACGTTATCGCGCGGCGTGCATTTTGCGTGATTAATTTGCGTCTGCCGTGCTCAATGATACCGACCATTCAGGAAATTATCCGCAAAGCGTTGCACCGCCGCTTCGTCCACCATCAGCATGTCCATCTGCCGGGTGACGATGAGCAGCCGCCCCAGTTGCACCAGCCGCTCGGCGATCTGCGGGGCCGCGAATTTCTGGAAGCGGGCGGTGACCATGTCGCCGCGCACTTCCACATGAAACCCCAGGGCCTCCAGGATAATGCCTATGCAGCGCACCCTGCGGTTCTTGCGCGTCTCGTCCGCCGCGCCGCCCTTGAACTGGAAGGTGATGTAGTTCTTGTTCATGGTCTGGCCGCAGTAGGCATCGAGAACGCCGTAGTGATAGCCCACGCGTGAACTGAAATTCAGGTACTTGTCGGACACCAGTGCATAGCTGCGGTCTCCGAAGCGCTGGCCATGCATGGTGGGCGGCTCGATCATGTGTCGGCTCATGACGGACAGAAAGCCGCTCATGTCCACCGGGCGCGGTTCGCGGTGATGCACGGCCGGGTCCAGCATGCCTTCAAGCAGGGCCTTGAACGGTGCGGAAACCGCCTGTTCCGGGCTTACGTAGGGGCCGTCCACCTCGACCAGCCCCCCGCCCAGGTCGATGACGTGCAGGTCCAACGGCACAGGAGCCTTCATTTCCACAGCCACGGCCCCGGCATCGGACACCGTGTCCGACAGCCGGAACATGTGGGCATAGGAGAGTTCGTGCACGAAGCGCATCACGTCGTGGATGGTGCGGCACGCGTCGGGGGTGAAATTGTCCGCCTTGGGGTCGTGCAGGTTGAGGGGAGAGATCAGCGCGGCCACCTGCTTGAGCAGGTTGTGGATGGGCGTGTCGCGCAGGCACACGGCGCGTTCCTCGCGCAGGGGCAGCAGTTCCTCCACCCGGCCCTGGTAGACCCGGCAGGAGAAGGCGTCCACGGTTACCTGCGTGCCCACGGGCAGCGTGCCCATGGCCCCCGGCGCGTTGACGATGGTGGGCACGCCGAATTCACGCGCCAGGGATGCCATGTGCCCGGTGATGCTGCCCGCCTCGGCCACGATGGCCTGGGCGCGCTGCATGACCAGCACGTAGGATGGAGACGAGTGCGTGGCAACCAGTATGCCCCCTTCGGGGAACAGGGCCAGTTCCTCCGCGTTGGCGGGCTGCACCACCGGCCCGCAGCCCACGCCGGGGCAGGCGGGCTCGCCGCCGTGCAGCAGCACCGGGTAGCCTTCGATGAGCGGGGTGGTGCGCGCTTCACCGCGTGGGGTGGTGGTCAGCGGGCGGGCCTGGAGCAGCAACAGCCGCCCAGCAGGGTCCAGCGCCCATTCCACGTCCTGGGGCACGCCGTAGTGCGCCTCCACCTGCATGCCGATGCGGGCCAGTTCTTCGGCCTGGGCGTCGGTCAGGCAGGGGGTGTCGCGTTGGGGCTCGGGCACGTCTTCCTCACGCAGGCGTCCATCGTCGCCAGGGGTAAGGCGGTGCGTCTTGCAGACCACGTTGCGCGATAGCGGGCGTGGGGCCTCCTCGCGGCTGAACAGCCAGGTGTCCGGCTCCATCTCCCCGTCCACCACGGCGGCGCCCAGCCCCCATGCGGCGTTGATGACCATGGAATCGGACAGCAGATCCACCGGGTGGCGAGTGAACAGCACCCCGGCGGCCACGGAATCGACCATTTCCATGCAGGCCACGGCCATGGCGCTGGCGTCCAGGGTGATGCCCTGATGCAGGCGGTACACGATGGCCTGGGGCATGAACAGGCTGGCCACCACCCGCTTCCACGCATCCACCACGCCGTCGCGGCTCACGTTGAGCACCGACAGATACTGCCCGGCGAAGGAAACGTGGCTGTCCTCGCTGAGCGCGCTGGAGCGCACGGCCAGACGCAACGTGGCGCCTCTTTCCCCGGCGTCGGCGTCGGACCCGAATGCCTCGTCGCAGGCGGCGCGCAGGGCGTCCACCACGTCCGGCGGCACGGTGGCGGCGACGAACAGGGCCTGGATGTCGTCGGCCACGTCCAGCACGCTTTCCGGGTCCTGTGGGTCCACATCGCGCAAGCTTTTGCGTATTTCGCCCATCAGTCCGTCATGTTCCATGAAGGCGTAGTAGGCGCGGGTGGTTATTGCAAAGCCTCGGGGCACCGGCACCCCCACGCGCGAGGTCAGTTCGCCGAGGTTGGCGCACTTGCCCCCCACCCAGTCCACCATATCGCCGTTGATGGCGGCAAAGGGCAGGGCGTAGGCCTCCACCGTGGCCTGGGGGCGGCTTTCCATCAACTCGGTGATTTCGGCGTTGATGCGTTCCACCACCCCGGGCAGGGACGGGTACGCATCGCCCGAGATGGCATTGAGGGCGGAGGCCATGCGCATGGCGTGGAACACCGACCGCGTGGCCTGCGAACGCAGCCAGGTGGCCCCGAACAGGGTGCACCCCGCGATCTTCTCGTCCATGTCCGCGAGAATGCGCGCAAGCTCGGCGTTGGAGTCCAGCAGGTCCTTGAAGTGCGCGTAGCGGGCGCGGAACACCCGCATGACCCGCTCGCGCGATTCGGCATCCACGGCGGGCCTGCGGCCGAACAGCCAGCGCAGGCGTTCCAGCAGTGATACGGGCGGCGGTGCGGCGAGCATGGGTTACCTCCGTGGCGGTACCGGCACGCCGCCTTCCGTCAGTACGTACCGGGTGGCGGGCCCCTTGCCCACCTTGCGGATGAAGCCCTTGCGCACCATGTCCTGCAGGTCGTACTGCGCGGTGCGCACGGGTATCTCGTTGCCCACTATGTCCTGATACTGGGTGCGGGTGATGCCGCCGTTGCGGCTGATGAATTCCCAGGCGGCGCGCTGGCGCGGGTTCAGCGTGGAGAGCGGCGGCGTGCCCGCTCCGTCCTGCCCGTTGCGCGCCTGGCGCCCGTTGCCGGGTGCGCCC
>NZ_VSMK01000787.1 GCF_011682075.1 Nitratidesulfovibrio liaohensis | reverse complement strand
AAACATAATAGCAAAAAAGTAGATCAATTCAGACACATACCTATTCGATGAATCCAAATCCCCAAAAAGATCACGCGCAAAATTAAGAACAGACTCGTTAACACTATAAAAATATTTTTGTAAAAAGCAACTCCTACCACGAAACGCATACTTTCCGCCACCTACTCTAAGCGCATCTATCACGATTGCATCTATAGAAAACCCTCCAAGACGACTCACCTTTAGATACAAGATGCTCCTATTTCTGTATTCATCCTTTTCGAAAAATTGAAACACAATCCTCTTCTTCTCATTGTCTATTACAAAACAATAATCATCGCACAAATCGCCATTCACAAGATCGCAACACTCATATATCTCACTAAAATCAAAAACCATATAGCCACGGAACACGTCGCCAGCACAAGAGGCCTCGTCAAGCTTAACATAGCCTCCACGTTTGGCATCAAAAACAGTATTATCTTCAGAAAAAAGCGCACATATATCCTGTATCTTCACGCGGTAAAAATCCAACAACACCGACAAAGAA
>NZ_VSMK01000786.1 GCF_011682075.1 Nitratidesulfovibrio liaohensis | reverse complement strand
ACCGGGCACGCCGGGCACCACCTCCACCGCGTGGGCCAAGTGGACCAGGCCGCGCCGGTCCAGCAGTTCGAACACCAGCCCGGCCATGGCGTACACGCCGGGGTCGCCGGAGCAGACCACGCAGGTGGCGCGGCCCGCCAGGGCGGCGTCGATGGCGGCGTTGCAGCGTTCCATCTCGGCCATCATGCCGGTGGCCAGCACTTCCCGGCCATGGCGCAGTTCTTCCGGCACCAGTTCCACATACAGGGTGTAGCCGACGATGCAGTCGGACGCGGCAATGGCGGCGCGGGCCTGCGGGGTGAGCAGGGCGGCGTCGCCGGGGCCCAGCCCGATGACGCGCAAGGGGGCTATGGTCATGGTGTGGTCTCGCCGGTTGGAGAGGTCGGGGCGGTTTGGGAGGATGCGGCAGGAGCGCGGAGATCGCCGTCCGGGGCGGCGGCAGCCGGGGCGAAGGCCACGGCCACGGTGACGCCCCGCGCTGCGGACTTGGGAACCCGCAGGGCGGCTTCACCGCATGTCTGTCGGGCTGAG
>NZ_VSMK01000785.1 GCF_011682075.1 Nitratidesulfovibrio liaohensis | reverse complement strand
CGCTCCGCGCCCAACGCCGCAGGGATGGGGGCCGGGGCCATGCCGCCAAACGGCGTCCCCTTTCCCCCGCTCCCGCCATTGCCGCCCGTCCCGCAGCAGGCCCCGCCCGCAGGTTCCAGCCTGCCGTCCTCGTGGGCCATGAACGTGCCGCTGAAGGAACACTGGGCGTGCTCGCACCCCGGCGGATGCAGGTGAGCCAGGGGAATCAGCCCCCCGGTCTGGTCGCGCACCGCGCGCATGACCTCCGGCAGGGTGATGCGGGCCGCCTCGCGCAGGTCATCCAACGTCCGGTCATCCGCCCGGTCATCAGTACCAGCGGGGACATCACAGGGCGCACTTTCGGACGCACCACCGGGCGCGCCGAAGCCCTCGTACCGTCCAAAGAAGCTGACCGGCTGGAAATGCGCCCCGCGCACCACGGGCACCCGCGCCAGGCCGAAGCGCACGATGTCGCCCAGGCAATGGTCGTTGACGCCGCGCGCCACCGTGCACACCAGCACCACGCCCAGCCCCGCCGCCGCGCAGGCTTCCACC
>NZ_VSMK01000784.1 GCF_011682075.1 Nitratidesulfovibrio liaohensis | reverse complement strand
GGCGCAGCCGCGCGGCGTCGGTGCGGGCCACGGGCACGGGATTGCCCGCAGGGTCGATGCCCGCGAAGAACATGGCCGTGGCCACGGTGCCGGGGGTGGGGATGAAGCACTGCACCTGCCGGGGCGACCAGCCGCGCGCCGCCAGCCAGCGGGACAGGGTGCGCATGTCGTCGTCGGTGCAGCCGGGAAAGGCGCTGAGCAGGTAGGGCACCACGTACTGTTCCTTGCCCGCCGCCGTGGAATGGTCGGCGAAGGCTGTCAGGAACCGTTCGAACACGGCCAGGCCGGGCTTGCGCATCAGGTCCAGCACGCTGTCGCAGATGTGTTCCGGGGCCACCTTCAGCTGGCCGCCGGTGAATTCCATGGTGTAGGCGCGCAGGGCGTCAGCGTCGCGCAGGGCAAGGTCGAAGCGCACCCCGCTGGCCACGCGCACGTGGCGCACTCCGGGGGTGGCGCGCACAGCGCGCAGCAGTTCCACGGCCTCGGACTGGTCCACGGCAAAGCCGGGGCACACGCGCGGGTGCATGCAGCTTGCG
>NZ_VSMK01000783.1 GCF_011682075.1 Nitratidesulfovibrio liaohensis | reverse complement strand
CCCCGGGGCGGAAACGGCGGCCTGCCCCTCGCCCATCGGCACGGCCCAGCCGCCGCCCAGCGCCCGGTACAGGGTGATGGCGCGGGTGGCCAGTACTGCCCGCCCCCTCACGTGGGTCAGGGCTGCGGTGGACAGTTCGCGCTCGGCATCGGCCACGGCCAGAAAATCGGTCAGCCCGGCCCGGTAGCGGTCCCAGGCCAGGACAAGGGCAGTGCGGTCCGCCTCCAGCACGGCGACCAGATCAGGCAACCTGTGCTGCTGGCGGTCCACGGCGTACAGGGCGGCTTCCGCCTCCTCCACCGCCGTGCGCGCCGTGGAAAGGTAGGTCAGGGCGACCTGTTCGCGCCGGGCATCGGCCTGTTCGATGCGCGCGGTGGTGGCCCCGGAATCGAACAGGGTCAGGCCCAGCGCAGGGGCCACGGACCACACCCCGCTGCCCGAAGACAGCAGCCTGTTCACCGCGGACGCCTGCGAGCCCAGCGTGGCCGACAGGCTGAGCGTGGGCCAGCGCTCCGCCGTGGTGGCGGCAAGGTCCGCCG
>NZ_VSMK01000782.1 GCF_011682075.1 Nitratidesulfovibrio liaohensis | reverse complement strand
GGCAGCAGGGTACGGGCCAGCACGTCTGCCCAGGCCAGCAGCACGCCGCCGCCGAACCACCCCGCCGCCAGCAGCGGGCCGTGGGACGCGCCCAGACGCATTCGCGCCAGGTGAGGCACCACCAGCCCCACGAAGCCGATGACCCCGCTTACCGCCACGCAACCCGCCGTGATCAGGCTGGCGCCCACCAGCAGTTGCAGGCGCACCCGAGCCGTATCCATGCCCAGTTGCCGGGCCTGCACGTCGCCCAGGGCCAGGATGTCCAGTTCGCGAAAGCGCGGCAGCACCAGCAGCAACCCCAGCGCCAGCCACGGCAGCAGCACCGCCGAGTGCGCCCAGCCGCGCCCCTGCAGGCTGCCCATGATCCAGAACACGATGCTGGACACGGATTCCTCGTCCAGCGCCTTGACCAGCGAAACCAGCGCCGAAAGCACGGTGGATACAACCACCCCGGCCAGCACCACGGTTTCGCGGCGAAAGCCGCCGCCCGCCGCACCGCCCAGCAGCAGCACCGCGCCCAGCGAGGCCAGGGCCCCGGCC
>NZ_VSMK01000781.1 GCF_011682075.1 Nitratidesulfovibrio liaohensis | reverse complement strand
GCTCTTCCGATCTGGGCCGGGCCATCCTGCACTGGTGCGGCGGAGCCGCCCCGCGCACCCGCCGCAAGGCCGACGATTCTCCGGTCACCGAGGCGGACGAGGCCTCGCAGGCCGTGTTGGCCCAAGGGCTGGCCCGGCTTCGGCCCGGCCTGCCCGTGCTGTCCGAGGAAGGGCGCATCCCCCCGCATGCCGAGCGCGCGGGCTGGCCGCGCTTTCTGTTGGTGGATCCGCTGGATGGCACACGCGGTTTTCTGAACGGCGAGGGAGACTTTGCGGTGTGCATGGCCCTGGTGGAACGGGGCTGCCCCACGGCGGGCATTCTGCACTTTCCCGCCCTGGGAGTGACCTGGTTCGGCGGGCGCGCCTGCGGTGCGTGGCGGTTGGAGAACGACGCCCCTCCGGAGCCGGTGTGCGCCGCGCGCGTGTTTCCGCAACGGGCCACGGTGATGCAGGGGCGTGTGCGCCGCACCCCCCGGCTGGACGCCTATCTGGCCGCGCATGCGGATATCTGTTCGGCGGCGTTTCCGGGGCGTCCCGGTGCGCCC
>NZ_VSMK01000780.1 GCF_011682075.1 Nitratidesulfovibrio liaohensis | reverse complement strand
TCCCCGCCGGGGTTGGCCAGCCCGCGCATGGGCGAGACGGCGGCGGTGACGGTCAGGCGGGTGCCCGGCGCGGGCCGCAGGGGCGGACTCTGCCATGACAGGGCCAGAAGCCCCGGCAGTGCCGGTTGCTCCCTCTGTTCCGTTGGGGCGGGGGATTCCGTGGAGGGCGGGATAGTGCCCGTTGCCGCGCCCGATGTCGCTGCGGATGCTGTTGCAGCCGTGACGCCCGGCTCGGCAGGTCCGTCAGCGCCGTTCGTCTGCCGTGCGTTCGTCTCTGGCCGCACATGGCGCAGCAGCAGCCGGATGCGCCCGTCGGTGGTGGGGGTGCATTCCGCCACTGTGCCGCTGAAGCGTACCGGGTGCCCGGTGTCGGTCCAGGCGGGTGTTGGCGGCGGCGGTCCGGGTTCACGCAGCCATGCCGCCCCCAGCCCCGCGCAGAAGCACAGCGCGTATACGGCCACCCGCGCCGCTCCGCGCGCCCGCGCGCCCATGCCCAGCCACAGCAGTATCGCTGCCGTAACGGCCCACACGGGTTCGCCCCGTGGC
>NZ_VSMK01000788.1 GCF_011682075.1 Nitratidesulfovibrio liaohensis | reverse complement strand
CCCGCGCGGCGCGGCGCGCCGCTGCCTGGGTGGCCCAATCGGTCCAATCGGCCCACGTGGGCCGGACGGGCCGGGCTGGCTCTGACAAAAAACGGACAGCCGGGGCGGTGCCTTGCGGGGCAGCCGCCCCGGCCGGGTTGCGGTTCTCTGCATAAACGATGGAGCGCGGCGTGCCCCTGCCGGGCCGCAACGCCTTCCTGATTGAATAAGGCCGCGGTGTTGCCCCGTCCAGAGGGCAGCGGCGGAAGGGCTACCCACGTGCGGGAGTCACAGGGGCCGTTTCCAGATCAGGATTTCCCGGCCTAGCTGCCGGAGCGCGCCGTAACTTCAATCAGATGATGGCCGAACTGGGTGCGCACCGGGCCGAGCACGGTACCCACCTCGCCGGTGAACACGGCTTCGTCGAATTCGGGCACCATGGCGCCACGGGGGAATTCCCCCAGATCGCCGCCACGGCGGCCCGACGGACACTTGGAGTGGGCGCGCGCCACCTCGGCAAAGTCTTCACCCGCCAGGATGCGGGCCTTCAATTCGTTGCAGGCATCCTCGGTATCGACGAGAATGTGGCGTGCCTTGGCTTTGAGCATGGAACCTCCTTGCGAAAATGGCGATTTCTTCACAGTATCGCACGCCGTGGACGGCGACGCAACCACACCGTCGCACTTGCCCTTGCCCTTCGGCGCTGATATTGCGGGTGGACGCCACGCGGCGCATGCCACTTTTCAAGGAGATCGGACTGATGACTGGTGAACGCACCGAAGCCACCGGGCTGCACGCCCAGGAGGCCACCACAGAAACCGGACAGGCGGAAGCCACCGCCCCCGAAGCCACCACCGCGCCTGCCCCGCAGGACATGGCTGGTGACGACGCATTCGACGAGAACGCCAGCTTCGCGGACCTGCTGGAGGCACATTCCGGCGCGGCTGAAACCGTGCGCACCGGCGAACGGGTGAAGGCCACCGTGGTGGCCATCGGCGAGGACACCGTCTTCGTCGCCACCGGAGCCAAGGTGGACGGTCTTGTGGACCGCAAGGAACTGGAAGACGCCGAAGGCAACCTGCCCGTGGCCGTAGGCGACGTGCTGGAACTGTACGTGGTTTCGGCCAACGCCAACGAAATAAAACTGTCGCGCGCCATGGGCGGCCAGGTGGGCCTGGCCCAGATGGAAGACGCCCTGAACGCGGGCATCCCCATTGAAGGCAAGGTTACCGGCCCCTGCAAGGGCGGTTTCAACGTTGAAGTCCTGAAACGCCGCGCCTTCTGCCCGGCCAGCCAGATGGATCTGCGCCCCGGTGCCGAGCCCGACTCGTTCACCGGCCAGACCTTCCAGTTCCTGATCACCCGTCTGGAGCAGAACGGCCGCAACATCGTTGTTTCCCGCCGCATGCTGCTGGAGCGCGAACAGGCCGAATCGCTGAGCGCCCTCATGGAAAACGTGAAGGAAGGCGACGTGCTGGAAGGCACCGTGGCCCGCCTTGCCCCGTTTGGCGCCTTTGTGGAAATCGCCCCCGGCCTTGAAGGCATGGTGCACATTTCCGAGCTTTCGTGGTCGCGCGTGCAGCAGGCCGACGAAGCCGTGAGCGTGGGCGACAAGGTGCGCGTGAAGGTGCTGGGCATTGCCGGTGCGGAAGAAGGCAAGGCCGGCAAGGATTCCCGCAAGGGTCCGCGCATCTCCCTGTCCATCCGCCAGGTGTCCGGCGACCCGTGGCAGGACGTGGCCGAACGTCTGGACGCCGACCAGATCCTGACCGGCAAGGTCACCCGCCTCGCCCCGTTCGGCGCCTTCATCGAAGTGCTGCCCGGCGTGGAAGGCCTGGTGCACCTTTCCGAAATGTCCTGGACCCGCCGCATCAACAAGCCCGAAGAGGCCGTGACCCCCGGCGAGACCGTGTCCGTGAAGATCAAGGAACTGGACCCCGCCCGCAAGCGGCTGTCCCTGAGCCTGCGCGACGCGGAAGGCGACCCGTGGAGCACCGTGGAAGAACGCTTCCCCTCGGGTTCCACCGTCACCGGCACCGTGGAAAAGCGCGCCCCCTTCGGCCTGTTCATCAACCTGGCCCCCGGCATCACCGGACTTCTGCCCAACGCCGTGGCCGCCACCTCGCCCCAGTCCAAGACCTACGCCGGGCTGAACCCCGGCGCGGAAGTCTCGCTGGTGGTGCGCGACCTGGACGTGAAGGCCCGCCGCATCTCGCTGGCCCCGGCGGACGCCACCGGCGAGGACGACGACGAATGGCGCAAGCTTGCCCAGCCCCAGAAGCGCGAGCCGCGCGAAGGGCGCGGGGGCAGCCGCGACGGTGGTCGCCCCGGCGGTCGTGACGGAGGCCGCGGTACGCGCTCCTCTGCCCCGGCCACCGTGGTGTCCGGCGATGCCAGCGGCTTCGGCAGCCTGGGCAGCGCCTTGCAGGCCGCCCTGGACAAGCGCAAGAAATAGCCGCACGACAACTACCGACGAAACGGGGGGGCGCAGGCGCGTTCCCCCGTTTTTTCGCGCCCTCGGCTTGCCCGACCTTCGGCCTCGTTTCGGGGTTCACCCGGTGCAGTCCCTAACGCTGCCCGCAGCGTGGCCCCTGTCCTCCACGGACAAAAAATGTCGTCACGGTGTTTACATCGTACCGGTATGCCCTATTATCTCACCCAGTCGACCCCGCGAACACTGGGGCCGTTGCCGCGGGCACGTCGCCGCCTGCAAACTCCCCCTGCCAAGGAGCCCTACATGGCACGCTCACTTTTCCGTCCCCTCGCCGCCGCGCTGGCGCTGTGCCTTGTGCTTGCAGCAGCCGCGCAGGCCGCGCCCATGCTGCCCGACTTTCGCGAACTGGCGAAGCAGTCGGGCAACGCCGTGGTCAACATCAGCACCGAAAAAACCGTGCAGGCCGCGGAAAATCCGTTCAACGAACTGTTTCGCAACATGCCGCCCGGCACCCCTTTCGACAAATTCTTCGACCAGTTCGAAAAATTCCATGGCCGCCAGCAGCGCCCGCAAAAGCAGCGTTCGCTGGGCTCCGGCTTCATCATTTCGACCGACGGGTACATCGTCACCAACAACCATGTGGTGGCCGAGGCGGACGTGATCCGCGTGAACCTGCAAGGCGCCAGCGGCAAGTCCAACTCGTACGTGGCCAACGTCATCGGCACCGACGAAGAGACCGACCTTGCCCTGCTGAAGATCAACGCGGGCAACTCGCTGCCGGTGCTGCACTTCGGCGATTCCGACAAGCTGGAAGTGGGCGAATGGCTGCTGGCCATCGGCAACCCCTTCGGTCTCGACCACTCGGTGACCGCGGGCATCCTGAGCGCCAAGGGGCGTGACATCCGCTCCGGCCCGTTCGACAACTTCCTGCAGACCGACGCTTCCATCAACCCCGGCAACAGCGGCGGTCCTTTGCTGAACATGGACGGCCAGGTCATCGGCATCAACACCGCCATCATCGCGTCCGGCCAGGGCATCGGCTTTGCCATTCCCAGCAACATGGCCGAGCGGGTCATTGCCCAACTGCGGGCAGAGGGCAAGGTGCGGCGCGGCTGGATCGGCGTGACCATCCAGGACGTGGACGAGGCAACCGCCCGTGCCCTGGGCCTTGGCGAGCCGCGCGGCGCGCTGGTGGGCTCGGTGATGCCCGGCGAACCCGCCGACAAGGCGGGGCTGAAGCCCGGCGACATCGTGCTGAAGGTGGAAGGCGACGACGTGTCCGATTCCAGCCAGCTGCTGCGGCGCATTGCGGCCCTGAAGCCCGGCGACACCACCAAGCTGACCCTGTGGCGCAACGGCCAGACCAAGACCGTCAACCTTACCCTTGGCGAGCGCACGGCGGAACACCTGACCGCCCAGCGCGGCGATGCCGCCCCGGAAAAGAGCGGCAAGGAACAGGCATCCGCCGGGCTTGGCATGAGCGTGCGGCCCGTCAGCGCGGAAGACGCCCGCAACCTGAAGCTGGAAGAAGCGCGCGGCCTGCTGGTGGTTTCCGTCGAGGGCGGCAAGCCCGCTGCCGAGGCGGACATCCGCGCCGGTGACATCATCCTGCTGGCCAACCTGAAGCCGGTGAACACCACCGCCGACCTCACCAAGGTCATCGAGCAGGACGGCAAGAAGCGCGGTGCGGTGATGCTGCAACTGATGCGCCGCGGCCAGACCTTCTTCCGCACCGTGCCCCTGGAATAGCGCGCATAGCGCACACGATCGCAAAAACGGGGAGGAGGCACGCATGTGCCCCCTCCCCTTCCGTTTACGGCCCGGCCCGCGCCCCTGCCGGGCGTTGGCTTTCACCGCCCGCGCTGGTATCGTGCCCCGCACGGCGCCCGCCCCGCCCCGCTGCCACTTTGCGGGCGGGCCACCGACAGAACGAACAACCCGCCTTCGCGCACACCGAACATGAGCAACCTCACCCCTCGTGAAATCGTTTCGGAACTGGACAAGTACATCGTGGGCCAGAACGCCGCCAAGCGCATGGTGGCCGTGGCCATGCGCAACCGCTGGCGCCGCCAGCAGCTGGACCCGGCCCTGCGCGACGAGATAGCCCCCAAGAACATCATCATGATGGGCCCCACCGGCGTCGGCAAGACCGAGATCGCCCGGCGGCTGGCCAGGCTTTCCGCGTCGCCGTTCATCAAGGTGGAGGCCACCAAGTTCACCGAGGTGGGCTACGTGGGCCGCGACGTGGAATCCATGGTGCGCGACCTGATGGAAATCGGCATCGCCCTGGTGCGGGCCGAGGAAAACGAGAAGGTGCGCGTGAAGGCCGAGGCCCGCGCAGAGGAACGCCTGCTGGACCTGCTGCTGCCCGGCGGCGCGCCCCAGCCCCCGCAAACCCAGGGCATGGGCGGCCTGACCTTCGACCTTTCCGGCGGGCAGGCCATTCCCCAGCCCCCGGCGCAGGCCGATGCGTCCCATGCGTCCTCTCCCACGGGCACGGGCACCGGCTCCGCGCCGGACAGCCGCTCCTCCACCCGCGAAAAACTGCGCACCCTGTGGCACGGCGGCAAGCTGGACGACCGCGAGGTGGACATGGAGGTGGAGGAATCCGGTGGGCCGCAGGTGGGCGTGCTGTCCATGCCGGGGCTGGAGGACGTGGGCTCGCAGGTGCGCGACATGTTCAGCAAGGTCTTTCCCTCGCGCCGCAAGCGCCGCCGCATGAAGGTGCGCGACGCCTTCAACCTGCTGACGCAGGAAGAGGCCGACCGGCTCATCGACCACGACCGCGTGTCGGACCTGGCCCGCGAACGGGTGGAGCAGACCGGCATCATCTTCATCGACGAAATCGACAAGATCGCCAGCGGCAGTACCCAGAAAAGCTCCGACGTCTCGCGCGAAGGGGTGCAGCGCGACCTGCTGCCCATCGTGGAAGGCAGCGTGGTCAACACCAAGTACGGCATGGTGCGCACCGACCACATCCTGTTCATCGCCGCCGGGGCGTTCCATTTCAGCAAGCCCTCGGACCTGATTCCGGAATTGCAGGGGCGCTTTCCCCTGCGGGCGGAGTTGTCCGCACTGGGAAAGGACGACTTTCTGCGCATTCTCACCGAGCCGCACAACGCGCTGACCAGGCAGTACACCGCCCTGCTGCAGACGGAGGGCGTGCACATCGAATTCACCGACGACGCCCTGCGCGAAATCGCCGCCTTTGCCGAGGAAACCAACGCCCAGACCGAAAACATCGGCGCACGGCGGCTGTACACCATACTGGAAAAAATCCTGGCCAACCTTTCGTTCGAGGCGCCCGACCGCTCCGGCGACCGGGTCACCGTGGACAGCGACTACGTGCGCGAGCACCTGGCCGACGTGCGCGCCAACAAGGACCTTAGCCGCTACATTTTGTAGTACCGGCTTCCGGTAAAATCCTGCCTTGGGAAACAGGCCCCGTTGCAAGAACCCCAGCCGCTACCTTGCCGTAGCGCACCGCCCGCAGAGAGTGCCATGAGCCAGACCGAACAGGCCGCGTCCTGCTGCGCAGACCCCGCCGCCTACGCCAAGCTCCAGTCCAAGGTGCTCATCGAGTGCCTGCCCTACATGCGCCAGTTCCACGGGCAGACCGTGGTCATCAAGTACGGCGGGCACGCCATGAAGGACGAGGCGCTGAAAAAGGCCTTCGCCCTCAACATCGC
Source organism: Nitratidesulfovibrio liaohensis (assembly GCF_011682075.1). Classification (GTDB taxonomy): domain Bacteria; phylum Desulfobacterota; class Desulfovibrionia; order Desulfovibrionales; family Desulfovibrionaceae; genus Cupidesulfovibrio; species Cupidesulfovibrio liaohensis. The sequence goes on along the minus strand of NZ_VSMK01000788.1, from coordinate 6,224 downwards.
CCTGCTGAAGCAGGTGGGCATCAACCCGGTGGTGGTGCATGGCGGCGGCCCGCAGATTGGCCGCATGCTGGAACAGTTGCACATCCAGTCGCAGTTCCGCGAGGGGCTGCGCGTCACCGACGACGCCACCATGGACGTGGTGGAAATGGTGCTGGTGGGCAAGGTCAACAAGGAAATCGTGAACCTGCTGAACCTCAGCGGGGTGAAGGCCGTGGGCCTTTCCGGCAAGGACGGCCAGCTCATCCGCGCCCGCAAGATGGAGATGATCGTCAACGGCGGCAACCATGCGCCGGAAATCATCGACCTTGGCAAGGTGGGCGAGGTGATGCGGGTGGAAACCACCCTGCTCCGCTCGCTGGAGCGCGACAACTTCGTACCGGTCATCGCGCCCGTGGGCGTGGACGAAAACGGCGAGACGTACAACATCAACGCCGACGCCGTGGCCGGGGCCGTGGCGGCGGCGCTGCGCGCCAAGCGCCTGCTGCTGCTTACCGACGTGGCGGGCATTCTGGACAAGCAGAAGGAACTGATCCGCTCGCTGACCACCCGTGAGGCCGTGGAACTGTTCACCGACGGCACTCTGACCGGCGGCATGATCCCCAAGGTGAAGTGCTGCCTGGAAGCGCTGGAAGAAGGCGTGGAAAAGGCCATGATCGTGGATGGCCGGGTGGAAAACTGCATCCTGCTGGAACTGTTCACCGACAAGGGCATCAGCACGGAAATCGTGGGCGAACGCGGCATGCGCGCCGCCGTAAGCTGCGGCTGCCGCCGGTAGGGGCTGCTTCTGAAGTGCCCGCCCGTTGGCAGGCACGCGGAGCATCCCCGCGCCATCTGACAGCCCCCCAAGCGCCACCTGTACTAGCCACCCCCAAGAGGCCGGAAGGACTACCTTCCGGCCTTTTTTTCGCCCTTTCATCACCGCTCCCCATTCAGCCAGTCCCCCCACGGCATCTCAGTTCCCTGTGCGGCTGCCGTTCCGAGCGCATTCCCGCCGTCGCGCCTCTGCCTCCCTGCCAGTGCTTTCCCTTGGTCGGCCTGCAATGTCCGGTTGGCGGCACGACATGCGCGGTTGGCAGCCTGAAAGTCATGTTTGCACCCATCACCTCCCCTGGATTCATGCAACACCCCGTCGTTTCACGTTGTTCATGAAAAGAACAACCATGGAACGCCTCTTGCTGATGCACCACCAATACCGAGCGCGAGTGATCGCTCCTATTTCATCGGAGGAACAGCATGGAACGGATGAACAGAAGAACGATGCTGAAGACCATGGGGGTGCTGGGGTGCGCCACGGGCTGCCTTGCCGGCGGCCTGCTGCCGGGCGCGGGGTCCGTCCTTGCGCCGGAACCGGCCATGGCCGCCACCAGCGGACGCTTTGCCCAGAAGGACGCCCCCTTCTCGTGGAAGCCCCACGTGCTGGATGCCGGGGTCTGCGCGCCCGTGGCCTACGACGGCTACTGGCACCAGGGGTACGGCTGCGGGTACGGGGTGTTCTACGCCATCGTGGGCATGATGGGCGAACAGCACGGCGCGCCGTACAACCAGTTTCCCTTCACGATGCTGGAGGTGGGCAAGAGCGGCATTTCCGACTGGGGCACCATCTGCGGCGCGCTGCTGGGCGCGGCCAGCGCCTTTGCGCTGTTCTGGGGCCGCAAGGATCGCGACCCCATGGTGGCGGAACTGTTCCGCTGGTACGAGCAGACCGCCTTCCCCATGCATGATCCGGGCGCGGCCTTCAAGGGTGTGGGCGGTGCGCTGCCCACCAGCGTCAGCCATTCCCCGCTGTGCCACGTGTCCGTGGGCCGGTGGTGCCAGACGTCGGGCTTTGCGGAAAAGAGCACCGAACGCGGCGAACGTTGCGCGCGCATCACCGCCGACGTGGCCGTGAAGGCCATCGCCATCATGAACGCCAAGCAGGCGGGCACCTTTGCCGTGGCCCACGGCGACCCGGCCTCGGTCACCTACTGCGGCGAATGCCACAACCCAGGCAAGCAATCGCCCCTGCTGAAGGGCAAGATGGACTGTACCCCCTGCCATTCCGGCAGCCCGCATACCGCGGACAAGTTCAGGAACCATCCCTGATTCCTGCGCCCATCCAGCAACACCGCACAACAAAATACCCAACATGACGATGATGACCGGCCAGGCGGACAGCAGTCCTCTTGGCCGGTCTTGCGTGTCCGCGTCCTCCTCACCTGCCAAGCCGCATACACTGACGTTATCCGTTACCCGCCCGTCCTTCGCACCAAGTAATCATGCCCCGCGCGTATCCACCAAGCTATCATGGCACCCATCATATCCATCAGGTGCGGCATGGCCCGCCAAAGGAGACCCCCCATGAGATACGCACTGCGCGCGGCACTGGCCCTGTTGCTCGTGGCAACCCTGTGCACGCTGGCGAGCGCCCAGGCCAAGGGCAGCAAGGATGAAGCCGTCGCCATGGTCAAAAAGGCCGTGGCCTACCTCAAGGCCAACGGACGCGACAAGGCCCTGGCGGAAATCAGCAACACGCAGGGCATGTTCGTCGACCGCGACCTGTACGTGGTTGTCTACGACATGCAGGGCAACTGCCTTGCTCATGGTGCCAATGCCAAACAGGTGGGCAAGAACCTGATGGAACTGCGCGACCCCGACGGCAAGTACTTTGTCAAGGAACGAGTGGAGCTGGGAAAAACCAAGGCCTCGTTCTGGCAGGACTACAAGTTCTCCAACCCCCAGACCAAGCTCATCGAACCGAAATCCATGTACATGGAACGCGTGGACGACCTGCTGGTAGGCTGCGGGGCATACCAGTAAACCCGGACCCGGTGTCCGCATGACATTCGACGCCCGCTGCGAGCGGGCGTCGGCTTTCCACAGGGGGAAGGCATGGGCATCTCGCGCATCGGCACCAAGATCGCAGGAGCCTTTCTGATCGTCGCCGCCATAACGCTCGGGGTGGGTATCATCGGCTATCTCGGCATCAACAGCGCCAGCCATTCGCTTGAAAGCATCGTGGCCAGCCGCATGCCGGGGTTTCCCCACCTTCTGCGCATTGCAGAGGAAATCCGCGAAGTCGTCATTGCCCAGCGCAGCCTGCTGGTGCCCGGCATTTCTCCGGATTTCTCGCGGCAGCAATACGAGGCCATAGAGCAGTCGCGCGCGGCCATAGCGGAGGCCATGGAGAAGTACTCGGCGCTGCCCCGCTCCGAGCGCGAGAACGCCCTGTTCGCGGAGTTCCGCACGCAGCTCGATGTTGGCCGCAAGGGCAACGACGCCCTGTTCGACCTCATCCGCGAGTGGGAAAAGGACAAGAGCGACATTCTGGGGCTGATGGAAATACTGGCGCGCACCACCGACCTGCGCAAGGTGCACGACGCCACGTTTGCCGCCCTGGATGCCCTGACGGATCAGGGGGGCAAGGAATCGGCGGCACTCTACCAGCAGGAGATGCAAAGCGCCTCGCGGCACAAGATCGCCATCGTGGTGGGCATGCTGGGGGGGCCAGTGCTGGCCATGCTGCTTGGCGTGGGCATAACGCTCATGCTCACCCGGCCCCTGCGCCGGGCCGTGGACTACGCAAAGGCGGTCAGCGAAGGCAACCTTGACCGTGAACTGGACGTGCACGCCGCAGACGAGGTGGGCATGCTTGCCGAAGCCCTGCGCCGCATGGTCGTCAGCCTCCGGGGGCTGATCTCCGGGGCCGAGGAAAAGCAGAGGCTGGCCACGGAAGAAGCCCACCGGGCGCGGCTGGCCACGGAAGAGGCGGAACATGTCCGCCGCGAAGCTGAGCTGGCCACCCGCAAGGGCATGATGCTGGCGGCGTCCCGCATCGAAACGGTGGTAGCCAACGTCTCCAGGGCGTCGGAAGAACTGACGCGCCGCATCGACCACACCTCCAGCGGCACTTCTTCGCAGCTCGACAGCGTGGCGCGCACGGCAACGGCCATCGGCGAGATGAGCGAGACCATAGCGGATGTCGCCCACAGTGCCACAAACGCCTCCCACACCGCCGACAACGCCCGCGCAAAGGCACTGGAGGGCGCATCCGTGGTCGGCGACGTGGTGCGCGGCATCGGCCTTGCGCAGAATCAGGCGCTGAGCCTGAAGACGGACATGGCCGTGCTGGGGGAACAGGCGGAAGGCATCGGCCAGATCATGAACGTCATTTCGGACATAGCAGACCAGACCAACCTGCTGGCCCTTAACGCCGCCATCGAGGCGGCACGTGCGGGCGATGCCGGGCGGGGGTTCGCCGTGGTGGCGGACGAGGTGCGCAAACTGGCGGAAAAGACCATGGCCGCCACCCGGCAGGTGGGCGAAGCCATTGGCTACATTCAGGAAGGGACGCGCAAGAACGTGCAGAACGTGGACAACGCGGTGGGCGCCATCAACGATTCGACGCAGGCCGCACAACGATCGGGCGAGACGCTGCGCGAAATCGTGGGGCTCATAGAGGAAACGGCGGCGCAGGTGAGCAGCATCGCGGCAGCCGTAGAGCGCGAGACGGCGGAAAACGACCAGATAGACCACGCCATCAAGGAAGTGGACCGCATTTCGTCATCCATGGCCGAGGCCATGGTGCACGCGGCGCGTGCCATCGGGGATTTGGCGGACCAGGCCCACGAACTGCAACGCCTGGTCGGCGAGATGCAGCAGGGATGATGCCGACGCCCGCAGGCTGCTGGCGCTACTGGGCGGAAAGGTCCATGCCCGGCACGTAGTCCTCGCCTTCCACGTCCTTGACGATGGCCTGCCCGGCGATCACCCGCTTGCGCTCGGCGTCGTAGGTCAGCGTGGGGCCGCCGTACAGTTGCCAGCCCTTGTTCAGGGCCTCGGTGACGCGGTGGCAGAAGGCGGAATCATCAGGGCCGGTCAGATAGCGGTAGAGTTTCATGGCGCGTTCCTTGGCAAGCGATTGGAGCACGGAGTGGAGTGGCCCGTTGGAAAAATCGGATGACGCCGGGTGCGGGCGGTTGAACCCGGGACGGACGGTCCCGGCCCGGGTCAGCGGGTAAGGTGCGCGGCAAGTTTCTGCGGCCCGTATTCCGCGAACAGGGCACGCAGGGTACCGTTGGCCCGCATGCGCGCCAGCGAGGCGTTGACCTGAGGCAGAAAGTCGCGCAGCGAGGCATGCAGCATCACCGTGATGGGTGCGGGGTCGGCAAACACATAGGCCACGCGGAAATCGCTCTCCGACCAGCCTGCCTTGTGCATCCAGTAGGCGGCCTCGTAATCATCCACGATCATGGCGTCGATGCGCCCGACCCGCAGCTTCTGCAGGTTCTGGGTCACGGCGTAGGCGTCCTCGCGGCGCAGCATCCCTGCTTCGAAGGCCTCGTCGAAGCCATCATGGTAGACATAGCCGCCGATGGTGCCCACGCGCATTCCCGCAAAATCGCGCACGGACCGGAACACGCCCTTGGTCCCGGCAGGCACCACCACCATTTCAGTGGCCATCATGAACGGCTCGGAATACACGGCCACGTCGGCAAGCACGCCCTCCCACATGGGCGATGCGCACGGCACCACATTGATCTCGCCACGGCGGAAGGCCGCCTGGCGGCGCGGTTTGGGCATGAAGCCGAACGCCACGTCCAGCCCCAGATCCTCGGCCACCTGACGCAGCACCATGGAACAGATGCCCTCGGCAGACCCATCCGGCCCGGCCATGATGCGCGGCGCCCATTCGTCGGATACGGCCACCAGCGTTCGCGGCGATGGATCACCCGCCAGCGCCGGGCGCACCCCACATGCCAGAAGCGCTGCGCACGACACCACTGCGCATGCCATGCACAGCGCACAAAGATCGCGCCAGACACGCCAAACGCGCCGGACACGCGAAATAATGTGGTGAGTTGTACGAACGCTCATGGCCCGGCGCATAGTCCATCCTGTACACATTGGCAAGGCCACGCCATGTTTGCGCAGCACAGCCGCATTGGGCACGGAAAGCGTCCGTGCCCGATATCGCCTCGCTGGCGATCCATCGGTAGCCCCTCCCCCGACGCAAACGATCATGCTGCGCGGCGGGGGCGCCCCGCGTGTCAGGCGTACTGCCTGCGCCATTCATCCAGAAACAGCAGTGACGTTTCCAGCGGGGTCAACTGGCCGCTGTGCCGGCGCAGGGCGGTGACCACGTCGGCAAAAGCAGCGTCGGCGGGCAGTCCCAGCCGGTCCAGCAGCGCGGCAAGCTCGCGGCGCATGTCCTCGGGAAGGTCGGCGGGCAGGCCTGCGTCGGCGGC
>NZ_VSMK01000778.1 GCF_011682075.1 Nitratidesulfovibrio liaohensis | reverse complement strand
CCAGTTGGGGGCGCGCCGACGGGCCGCCCGAGCCTGCCACCCGTCTTGCGGCGCGGGGGGGCCATCCGCATGGGGGCGACCACGCACCCCGTCGGCCCCCCGTGTTCCATCAGTTGATAAAGCTTAAGGTTGCGGGTACAAGGTTCTAATGTCCGCCCGGCGCATACTATTCCTCGCTCCGGCCACCGCCGTGACCCGAATCTTCCCCAGGCTGCGTGATGCGGGATTCGAGGTCGGCATCGCCGAGAACCTCAAGGGTGCCTCCGCCTTCATCCGCAAGTCGGGCCCGGCCGTGATCTTTTCGCGGCCCAGCCTGCCCGGATACAAGGTGGACGACCTGCTTGCGGTGGGCGCGGATGACCCCGCGTTTCCCCCCGTCATCGTGTTTGCCGAAAAGGGCTCGGCGGAAGAAGCCGAACGCTGCATGTCGCTGGGCGCGCGCGACTACTGGCTGGAACCGCTCCTGTTCGAGAAGGTGGTGGCTGCGTTGCCCGCGCCGCGCCGCGCTGCCGCGCCGGTGCCCCCTTCGTCCACCCTGGGCGGCCGCACGCC
>NZ_VSMK01000777.1 GCF_011682075.1 Nitratidesulfovibrio liaohensis | reverse complement strand
GGGCAGGGGCACGCCCAGCGCGGCGGCCCAGGCCCGGGGGGTGTCCGCGTCCGCCTCGTCGGGGACGGCCAGCGGGAAGCCCGGCGTGGAGCCGGACACGGAATCTGGCATGGAGCCGGACAGAGCACCTGACAGGGCGCCCGCCCCGTCGCCCTCCCTTTGCAGGATCATGCGCCCCAGAAATTCCGCAACCATGGCCGCCGTGTGCACATCCGCCTCCCGTGTCGATGCCCAGCCATAGCAGGAAGCCGCCGCCCGCTCAACGCGCGCGATTCCCGCACGGCAACCGTCCGCCGACCACCGGCGGCCCTCCCTGAGTCACCGGCTGCGTCCCCTCCTGCGTCCGCTCATGCGTCAAGGGGTTGGAAAGCGCGGGCAAATGGGGTAGGGCTGGAATCTCGTCCGGGTTCCATGCGGACGAAGCTCCGGCAACCCATGGCGCCGCCGCACGGCGGCGCTTGAACCGTGTCGGCTGGTCGGCGTGCGCCGGTCCGCCCCACGGCGGTTTCCTGCGGCGTTTCGCCCGGCGTCGCCGCGTCTTGTGCCGCGCAT
>NZ_VSMK01000776.1 GCF_011682075.1 Nitratidesulfovibrio liaohensis | reverse complement strand
GCCCCCCTGCCCCCCCGCGACCCGCAGGCCGGTGAAGCGGCCCGCGCCCTGCCCGCCGGGGTGTTCGGCGCGTCCGCCCAACAACTCAACGTGCTGGCCTGCACCCTGCTGGCCTCGTTCCTGTCTGAAGGCAGCGTCACCGCGCTGTACTACGCGGAACGGCTGATGGAATTCCCGCTGGGGGTCTTCGGCGTGGCCGTGGGGGTGGCGGCCCTGCCCGCCCTTTCCGCCCTGCCCCGGCAATCCACGCAATCCGCACAATCCGTCCCGGCTGGCCAGTCCGAACAATCTGCCCAATCGGGTCAACCGGGCCAATCGGGCCAATCGGGCCAATCGGGCCAATCGGGCCAATCCGGTGCCGCGCACCCGCACGACGCATTCCGCCGGGTGCTGGGCGATGCCCTGCGCCTTGCCCTGTTCATCAGCCTGCCCTCGGCTCTGGGCCTTGCCGCCGTGGCCGCGCCGCTGGTGGACCTGCTGTTCGGCCACGGGGCCTTCGACCGCCAGGCCGTGGACGCCACAGTGGCGGCGCTGCTGGCCTATGCGCCCAGATCGG
>NZ_VSMK01000775.1 GCF_011682075.1 Nitratidesulfovibrio liaohensis | reverse complement strand
ACGGGCACCTCCCGCGCGGGCACCGGAATGGGCGCGGCCGGTTCCAGCACGGGGCGCAATTCGCCGGGTGCCGCGCCGGTCAGGCGTTCCAGACGGGCCAGGGCCGCCCAGGCACTGTTTTCGTAATCGGCGGCATCAGCCTGCGCGGCATGCCACAACGCGGCGGCCTGGGCCACGTCGATGTCACCGGCAAGACCCGCATCGCGCCGGGCGGTGACCAGGGCCAGGGTTTCGGCCCGGCTGGCCGCGATGTCACGGGTCAGGACCAGTTCGTTCTGGGCCTGGCGCAGGATCACATACTGGGTTGCCACCTCCGCCAGCAGGGTGACCAGAGTGTCCCGCCGGTCCTCTTCCGCCGCCTGGGCATCGGCCACGCGTGCCTCGCGGGTGGCGCGCAGCCGCCCGAACAGGTCGATTTCCCAGGCCATGTCCAGACCGGAGGCATACACGTTGCCATCGCGCGACCCGGTGGACTGGGCCTCGCCCGTGCCGGAGCGGCTGCGAGTGCCGGAGGCGGAACCGGTGACCGTGGGGCCAAGGCTGGCCCCGGCCTCGCGC
>NZ_VSMK01000774.1 GCF_011682075.1 Nitratidesulfovibrio liaohensis | reverse complement strand
CCTCGGCGCGCAACCCGGACAGGAAGGCCAGCAGGGGGGCGCTGCGCACGGCGGTCAGGTCCAGCCACGGGTCACGGCCCGTGGGCTCGCCCGCCATGCCGGGGGGTAGGGCCACGCCGTCGCCCACGTCCAGCAGGCGCAGGTCCAGCGGCAGGTCCAGCCGCACCCTGTGGACGCGCGGGGCGGCCAGTTCCGGGCGGGTGTCGCGCAGGTTGATCAGCGCTTCCACGGACATTTCGTGGCAGAAGTGCAGGATGTCGTGGTAGGTGCGGCAGCCCGCCGGGGAAAAGTCCGGCGCGTCGGGGTCCACCAGGTCCAGCGGGGCCACCAGGCGCAGCAGGCGGCGCAGGGTGCGGTATTCCGGGGCGGCGGGGTGCAGGTCTTCGTCCGTGTCCGTGGTGTGCAGCAGCCCTTCCACCGCGCCCCGGTAGAGGTTGGTCCCGCCCGCGTCCAGGGTGACGATGTCGCCGGGGTTGGCCGCGTCGAGGACGCCGGGCATGCCGAACACGGCTGGCACGCGCAGTTCGCGCGCCACGGTGGCCAGGTGCCCGGCGGTGGT
>NZ_VSMK01000773.1 GCF_011682075.1 Nitratidesulfovibrio liaohensis | reverse complement strand
CCCGCCGCCCTGCTGGCCTACGACCATGCGCGCGACTTTGCCGCCGCCAACGCGGGCGCGGTGCTGCTGTGCGCGGGTGCGGGCACAAGCAACGCGGACGCAGCGGACATGGCGGCACCTTCGGTGCGCGTGCTGGAAGCCGGGCAGGACCTTTCCGGCATCCATGCCCGCCTGCTGTATCAGGGGCAGGAATACGCGGTGCGCGCGCCCATCCACGGCATGCACCACGTGGACAACGTGGCCCTGGCCTTTGCCGCCGCGTGCGGGGTGGGCGTGGAACCGCAGCGGGTGATCAGCGCCCTGCGCAGCCTGCCGCAGATCGCCCACCGGCTGGAGGTGAAGCCCCAGCCCGACGGCTCCGTGCTCATTGACGACGCCTACAATTCCAACCCGTCCGGCTTCGCCTCCGCCCTCGACCTGCTGGACCTGTACCGCAAGTCCGGGCGGCGCGGCGTGCTGGTGACCCCCGGCATGGTGGAACTGGGCACCCTGCACGACAGCGCCCACGCCGACCTTGGCGCCCGCGCCGCAGACTGCGCCGACGTGCTGCTGGCCGTGGCCC
>NZ_VSMK01000772.1 GCF_011682075.1 Nitratidesulfovibrio liaohensis | reverse complement strand
GAGACGGAAGCCCCCCTGCCCGACCTGCTGGCCCGCGCCCTGCACCTGTCCGCGCCGGTGCGCCGGGTGGAGGCCGTGGACATTTCACACACCGGGGGCCGCTCCACCCGCGCGGGCATGGTGGTCTTCGAGGATGGACGCCCGGTGCGCGACGCCTGGCGCGCCTACGCCCTCGACCGTCCTGCCGACAGTTCCGCCGACCGGCCCTCCACCGACGCGTCAGGCAGTCTGCCAGACAGTCTGCCGAACGGTCGGCCCGTTGATCCGCCAAACGACTTAGCAGACGAAAAAATGGACGGCCAAGCGGCCGAAGTACCGGAAACTTCCCCCACCAACACCGACCAGCCCCCTACCCTCACTGCGGGCGACGACTACGCGGCCCTGGCCGAATGGGCCCGGCGGCGCATCGCTTCCGGCCCACCGTGGGCGGACCTGGTCCTGATCGATGGCGGTCGGGGCCAGCTTTCCGCCGTCCATCGGGCCGTCCGCGAGGCGGGCGGCGAAGGGCTGTTCGCACTGGCCTCCATCGCCAAGGCGCGCACCGAGGATGGCCGGGCCGACCG
>NZ_VSMK01000779.1 GCF_011682075.1 Nitratidesulfovibrio liaohensis | reverse complement strand
CGCGCGACGTGGCCTACTGGCGCAACCTGCCCACCCGCGTGACCGAACGCATGCGCGAACTGCACGCGGTGCTGGCCCGGACGGAAGGCCTGCGGCCCGCGCCGGACCCCGTCACGGCCCCCGTTCCGGAGGACGCCCCGCCCCCCTACCTGCGCCGTGACGATTACGACGACATGCACCGCCTCTGCCTGGGGCTGTGGCCCCTGCGCACGCGCGAACTGCTTCAGGTCATCGACGGGGTGGAACGCATGACCCTGGATGTCCTGCGCGCCGCCGAACGCGGCGCGACCATGCAGGAATGCGCGGCCCGGCTGTACCCCGCACAGTTGTTCATCCGCTTCTTTCACGACACCATCGGCGTGTGCGGGGTGGACACCATCCGCAGGTTCTGCCCCGACGCCCCGCCCCTTCCGACTCCGGGCGACGCGCCGGGCGATGCACCGGGCAAGACATCCGCCAAAACGGCGAACGAAACCTCGGAGGCAACGCCAGACGGTGCAACGAACGACACGCCACAGCCCCCCGTCGCGCCGCCCAGCGCGGGCAAGCGCGTGCTGCTGGCCTGCAACTTCTTCTGGCCTTCGGTGGGGGGCACCGAACTGTTCATCGAAACCCTGGGCCTGCACCTGCGCGCCTTGGGACACCACGTGGAAATCGCCTGTCGCTGGCAGGAGAACCGGGCCTCGGAAATACGCCACGGCATGCCCATCCGCGCCTTTCGCTGCCACGGAAAGTTCACGGACCCCACCATGGGGCCGGACACGGAACGGTACCGCGCCCTGGTTCGCAACGGCGGCTACGACGCGGTCATCGTGCTGGCCCACCCGGACAACTGGGCCTGCCACCTGCTGGCGGACCTGCCGCAGCCGCACCCGCGCATCATCATGCTGCCCAGCATCAACGCCGAAAACATGGAACACTGGGCGGAGCGCGGCGTTCTGGACGACATTGCCCGCACCCTGCGCGCCGCCGACGTCTGCGTGGCCGTTTCGGAAAACGGGCACGACAGCCGCCTGTTCACCGAGCTTGGCGTGCCGCAGGCCTTTGTGCCGCATGCCATGGATCCCGCCCCCGCGCCATGGGACATGCGCGCGCGCCTGGGCCTGCCGCGCGACGTGCCCCTGCTGGCCTGCGTGGGCAACTTCTGGCCGGTGAAGAACCAGTTGGCCCTGCTGCGCCGCCTGGCCGACGCCCCCCCCGATGCTCTCTCTGACGGCACCCCGGACTGGCGGCTTGTGCTGGCAGGGGGCGCGCTGCCGTGGGAAAAGGAACGCCGCTACTTCGAGGAATGCTGGCAACTGGCCCGGCACAACCCGCGCGTGCGCATGCTGGGCCCCCTGCCGCCGGAAGAGGCCACCGCGCTCATCCGCGACGCCGACCTGCTGCTGGTGCCCTCGCAGGGGGAAAGCGCGGGACCGCTGGTGGTGCTGGAGGCCATGGCCCTTGGCACCCCGTGGGTGGCCACGCCGCAGTGCAACGCGGTGCACGACGAAGGCGGCGGCGTCATCGCCCCGCTGGAGGACTTTCCCCGCATAATCGGACGGCTGCTGGCCCGACCGGACCTGGCGGACGAACTGGCCCGCAACGGTCGCGCGCACTGGGAACGCTGCTTCCGCTGGGCCACGGTGGCCCCGCTGTTCGACGCGCTGGTGCGTAACGGCTCCATCCCCGCCGGGGCACGCATGCCCGACGACCTGCGCACTGCACGGCAGCGGCTGGCGGACGCCGTACTGGGCGCGTGACGGTGGGACACGTACCGCCACCCTTCCGGAACATTCCGGACCCGAAAGACGAACCCACGGTGCCGCTGTCCGCAGCGGCATGACGCATCAGAACGCCATTGACCGCACGGGGGCCGGACATCCGGACATGGGGTTTCGCCGCAAGGGGCGGCAACTCTGCGCGGCACCCTGTCGCACGGGAAAAGCAATGCCTGAACAGAACACCGCATTCCGACGCTTTCAGGGCGTTTCCTTCGGGAAAAACGTCCAGATACTGGGCCTGGCCAACGTCGCCATCGGGCAGGGATCGGCCATCGGGGACGACACCTGGATAAATGTCTGCGACCGTGACGATCGGCTGCGGCTGGTCATTGGCCAGCGCGTCCTTGTGGGAAGGCAGTCCATGATCTCGGCAGGCGGCGAGCTCGAAATCGGCGATTTCTGCCTTTTCGCCCCCCGGGTCTTCGTTTCCGACGCAGACCATGTGGTGGACAATATCTCGCGCCCATACAGCGAGCAGGGGTTCACCAGAGGCAAGGTGGTGGTGGAGGAAAACTGCTGGCTTGGCATCAACACCGTCATCACGGGTTCCATCACTGTGGGCAGGGGATGCGTCGTCGCAGCCAACGCCGTCGTCACCCGGGACGTGCCGCCATTCTCGGTGGTGGCCGGTGTGCCCGCCGTCATCCTGAAGATGTTCAATCCCGCGACCAACACATGGGAACACGTGCGCACCCCGGAGGACAGCGAGCGGATCGCGGCTGCACGCACCGTCCACGGGCTGCCCAGCCGCGAGGAATACCGCTTCATCCTGCACCGGACCTCAAAGGTCGGTCATCTTTCACCGCTGCTCGTAGGCAGCGGACAATGCCTGTAACGGCTGGCGAGCCCCGACAAATTCCTGACGAATCCACGACCGCGCGGAAAAGAATCCCGCCGCGCCTTCTTCCCGTTCTTTTTGGGGCCATGCCCCGTCCCGCATGCAGCTCGCGAGGCACGTTGCATGCGGGACCACTTTTTGCATTTCCCCTCCCACCACGAGGAAAAAACGACCATGCCAACTCCAGCACCCCACAACGCCGAAACTGCCGGGCCGATTCTCGGGCTGATCACTGCCCGTGGGGGGTCCAAACGGATTCCGGGAAAGAACCTGCGCATCGCAGGCGGCAAGCCCTTGCTGGCATGGACCATCGAGGCGGCCCTGCAAAGTCGCCTGCTGTCCCGTGTCGTGCTGAGCACCGACGATCCGCAGATCGCCGCCGCCGGGCGCCTGTACGGAGCCGAAGTGCCGTTCCTGCGCCCCGCCGAGCTTGCCACCGACACCAGCGCCCACATCCTGTGCGTGCTTGATGCGCTGGACCGACTGCGGGATATGGATGGATTTGCTCCAACGGCGGTATGCCTGTTGCAACCCACCTCTCCCCTGCGCCAGGCCTGCGACATCGATGCCCTGTTAACGCAGGCGGCGGCAACGCGCCCCCCTGCCATGGTTTCGGTGAATGCCTGCACCGAACATCCGTATTTCGCCCGGTCCGTGTCGGCCACCGGAGAACTCATGCCGTTCGTGCCGCAAAACCTGGCCTACGCCCGCGAGCAGGATCTGGAACCCGCCTGCTTCATCAACGGGGCCATCTACTACAACACCGTTGAGTCGCTACGAAAACACAAGACGTTCTATCCGGAAGGGCTGCGGGGTCACCTCATGCCCCGGGAGCGTTCCCTGCAGGTCGACGAGCCGTTCGACCTGCACCTGGCCGACCTGCTCCTTTCCAATCCCATGCCCTCCACAGCCAGGAGCACCGGATGCGAGAATTCGTGATCGCCGGTCGGCCCGTTGGGCCGGACCATCCCCCCTTGGTCATCGCCGAAGTAGGCATCAACCATGAAGGCAGCCTGGAAAAGGCCCTGCTCATGGTCGAGCGCGCCCACGAGGCCGGATGCGAATGCGTGAAGTTTCAGTGCCACGTCATCGAAGACGAGATGATTCCCAACGACGTGGTGCCCGGCAACGCCACGGAAAGCATCTGGGACATCATGAAGCGGTGCGCCCTGACCCGCGACGAGGAACGCCTGGTCAAACAGCGCGTCGAGGAACTGGGCATGCTCTATCTGTGCACGCCCTTTTCGCGCGCCGCCGCCGACCGGCTTGAACAGCTCGGCGTGGCTGCCTACAAGATCGGCTCGGGCGAGTGCAACAACTACCCGCTGATCCGCCACATCGCGAACTTCGGCAAGCCGGTGATCCTCAGCACGGGCATGAACGACCTGTCCTCGATCAGGCCGGCCGTGGACATTCTGGAGGCGGCAGGAACGCCGGTGGCCCTGCTGCACTGCACCTCCATGTATCCGACCCCCTACGACAAGGTTCGCCTGGGTGCCCTTGCCTCGCTGCGCCAGGCTTTTCCGGACGTGGTTCTGGGGCTCAGCGACCATTCCCTCGGCAACTACACCTGCCTGGCCGCAGTGGCCCTGGGGGCAAGCATCCTCGAACGGCATTTCACCGCAGACAAGACCTGGCCCGGCCCCGACATCCCCATTTCCATGGATCCTGCCGAACTGCGCGACCTGATCACGGGTTCACGCGCTGTCTTCGCGGCTCTGGGGGGCACCAAGAACATCCTGCCGGAGGAACAGCCGACCATCGACTTCGCCTATGCCAGCGTTGTCGCCATCCGCGACATAGCCCCCGGCGAGGCCCTGAACTCCGCCAACATCTGGGTCAAGCGGCCCGGCACGGGCGCCATCCTTGCGGCCCACTACGACGCCCTGATGGGGCGCCGCGCCGCGCGCCACATCCCGGCCGACACCCAACTGGCATGGGAGGACATCGATGCCTAAGCGCAAGATACTTTTCATCAGCGGCACGCGGGCCGACTTCGGCAAGATCCGCCCGCTCATCCAGGCCCTGGACAACGATGCGCGTTTCGAACATTCGCTGTTCGTCACCGGGATGCATACCCTGGCACGGTACGGCTTCACGGTGGACGAGATATTCAAGACCTTCGGCTCGGAGCGCCTGGAAAAGGGCTTCCGCAATGTCCATGTCTTCATGAACCAGGTCCACGGCGAATCCATGGACCTGGTGCTGGCCAACACCATTTTCGGCCTGTCGCGCTACGTCAGCGAATATCAGCCGGACATGATCGTGGTTCACGGGGATCGCGTGGAAGCCCTGGCCGGCGCCCTGGTGGGTTCCATGCGCAACATCCTCGTGGCGCACATCGAGGGCGGGGAACTTTCCGGCACCATCGACGAACTGATCCGCCACTCCATTTCAAAGGTGGCCCACCTGCACTTCACCGCCAACGAAGAAACACGCGACCGGCTCATCCAGATGGGAGAACGGCGCGAAAGCATCTTCACCATCGGCTCGCCGGACATCGACATCATGCTTTCCGACGACCTGCCCGATCTGGAAGAGGTGCGGGCCTACTACGGCATCCCCTTCGAAAGGTATGCGGTTGCCCTGCTGCACCCGGTGACCACCAATCCCGCCGAAACGAGGCGCGAGGCCCGGGCCATGGTCAAGGCCATGCTTGCCTCGCCGCACAACTTCGTGGTCATCTACCCCAACAACGACACCGGCAGCGACTTCATTCTCCAGGAATACGAATGCCTCAAGGGGCATGCCCGCATCCGGATATACCCGTCACTGCGGCTGACCAGCTTTCTTACACTGCTCAAGCACGCCGACTTCCTGGTAGGCAATTCCAGTGCCGGAGTCCGCGAAACCCCCGTCTACGGCGTCCCCTCGATCAACATCGGTTCACGCCAGGCCAACCGCTTCGTCTGCCCGTCCATAGCCAACGTTGCCGGTCGGGTGCCCGACATTCTCACCGCCATGGAAAACGCGCGCGCCGCCACCTGCTTCGAGCCGGTCTACCACTTCGGACGCGGCGACAGCGCCAGACACTTCCGCGCTGCCCTTGCCGACGAGGCCGTATGGCAGACCCCCCGGCAGAAACAGTTCGTGGACATCATCCAGCCCTTGCCCACCCCGCAGCCGCAGGCGGAAAAGACGGGGCCGCGCTCGCGGCGGCTGGCACTGGTCAAATAGACCGGGCGACCGAAAGGGCATCCCCGTCCACGGCCCGCCCATGGGGAAACAGATTGCAGTCGTACCGGGGCAGGGCCAGCGGTCGTCGACGCAGATCCCACGGGGCGATGTCGCGATCCTCCACGTTGAAGGCGAATCGCACCCCATGGCGCGCAAGGATCGTCTCGGTGAGGGGACCGAAGCTGTGCCATCCCCCGTACGGATAGGCAAACCACTCCACGCATCTGCCGATCACGCCGGAAAGCGCTTGCAGGCTACCGGTTATCTCCGCCTCCTGCTCCAGCGGCGAAAGCCTGGACAGCAACTCGTGCGTGCGGGAATGTCCGCCCACGATCATGCCCATGCGCTCAAGTGCCCGTACGTCACTCTCTGTCATGTACAGGCGTGATGCCCATGCCGTGCCGGAAAGATGCGACGCGCAAAGGGCATCCAGCAGCGCCTGGCGCTCCGTTCCGCTTGCCTGGTAGTTCAGGATCCGCTTGAAGCGTGCGGCGGGTCCTTCGGGCTGATGCCGGTAGGTATCCGCGGCACGCCGTGCATCTCCCTCGCCCGGCAGGCGCCGGTCGCCCAGCAGCCCGTCCAGGGCATCCAGCATGGCCCCCCCCCATGGCGCCCCAGCAACAGGTGGATGCGGTGGACATCCAGTATGCACCCAGTCTCCAGCGGTGCCGTGGGCACGAAAAACACGCCAAAGGTACCCCGGCGCTCCAGTTCGTGCGCCACCAGTTGGGCGTGCTCGACCAGCCCGTCGTCGAACGTGGGGACGAATACGTCAGGCAGGGGCTGGCCCCGTTCCAGAGCTTCCTCGAATTCCTCGCGGGAGGCCAGGCGCCCCACGCTCTCGAACCAGTCGAGCTGACGGCGGAACGAATCGAAGTCCAGATACGTGAAATACGGAAGCTCCGGATCGTGGCGCCTCACGTAGTGGTACATGACCGCCTTCACAGGACAGTCTCCAGCCACGCCCCCACGGTGCCGAGAAACGCGGTGGCCTGCCCGCGCACCATGACCATGCTTGCCTCATACCGCTTGCGCAGCCCCGGCAGGTCCTTCAGGCTGGCATCCAGCAGCCCCGCAAGGTTTGCGGCGAAGTCCGGATCAGCCGTGGCAAGGCAGCGGTCGGGCAGGTTCACCTCGCGGTAGAGTTCCCGGATTTGCGGGTGCGTCACGAACCCGATGGAAGGCACATTCAGGCCTATGCTGCACACGTTGGTATGGAACCGATTGCCCATGTTGAGGGCACAACGGGCGTAGGTATCGAAGATGTAGCGTTCGGCCCCCGGCCCGTGCAGGTAGGGAGCCACCGTGGTGCGCCGCCGCAGGAGCGGGTCGGGGAATCGCTGGCAGAATTCGCTGATCAGCGAAAAATCCTTCCAGATGTGCGGGTAAAGGACCAGGTTCAGATCCGGATTCCGGGTCAGGCTGTCGGCAAGAACGGACGCAAGGTCATCAAGAAAGCGCCGCACCCCGGAGCCGTCCTGCCCGCCGAAACGGAAATCCGGCATGTCGCCCGCAAGATTCAGGCCGATGGTCCTGCAATCATCCTGCAGTTCCGGATGGTAATGGGACTCTGGCCGCACGAAGAAACCACCGTCCGGCATCATGTGCAGACGATCGGCGTACGCATCCCCCAGCACGGTGCGGGCAGACTGCTTGGAGCCGTCGTTGCGCACCGAAACCAGGCAACGCTCGCTGGCCAGCACCATGTCAAGGAACCCTTTGAACCGCTCGACGCAGACCTCGGGCGCGCCCATGTACGGGTCGAGGCCCAGCGCGTAGAAAAGCGTGGGCGTGCGGATCATGCCCATTATTTCCTGCGGGATCGCCACGCTCGTGCCCGTGGGGGAATGCTCCACCCACAACTCGAAGTAGTTTCCCCCGCCGATGACCAGCAAGTCGTACGTGTTGGCAAGGGCGGCGAAATCCTTATCAAAAGCACGCATTTTCCAATAAAATTCACGCATTTCAAGCTGATGAAAATGAAACCTGTACCCGGGAAGGCAGGTGCGCCACAATTCATGCACGCCATTGTGGTTGGCGTTGTCGCCTATGTTGCCCTCGAAGCTGGCAAGATGGAGTACGCGTACGTCTTTCATGGACGAACATCCTTGTCGGCAAGTTCCGAAACAAGAGGGGCATAAGGCGCATCCGTACCATTCACGCAGTTCCCGCACAGCGTGTTTTCCAGGCTTGCATCCATGTGGCGCTTGCGCATGGTGGCACACAACGGAGAATTCCAGGCTTCCGCAAGCGGGGTCACGTTAAGGTCCACTGCGGCCAGTGCATTCTTGAAGTCGAAGCAGCACAGATTCAGGTATCCTTCTGCCGTCACATGCAACCGATTGAACACCATGGGGCACGGGGCACGGAAAAAGCGCTCCACCTCCACCCCTTCCTCGCCGGGAACCCTGCAGGTGCCGTGCACGTAAAATTCGTCGATGCGGGGTGCGAACTCGTCGCGCAGGGCCAGAATGCCCTCTTTCGTGGCGGCGGTATACGTGGAGGATACGTAAATCTTGAAAGCGGCGCCCGATTCTTCACGGTACGCGATGACGCGGCGCAGGCGATCTATCACATGGGAAAAGACATCAAGACCATGCGTTGCTGCATAGTCGTCCGACTTCCCTGCATTGATGGAAAATTTGAATGAATCAATGCCCGCATCAATGACGGCGACATAACTTTTCCACGATCCTACCGAGCCATTTGTGGAAAGATATACATATTCGTAGCCAAGCTGCTTGGCCAGGGCCACCATGTCTGCCAGCCTTGGATTGAGAAAAGGTTCCCCCCGCAGGTAGAATCCCACCTCGCGCGTACCCAGGGCATAGGCCTGGGTCAGGATGGAGGCGGCCCTGTCCATGGGAAGATTCCTGTGGCGGTGCGGTCGCTTGTCATTGCCGCAGAACAGGCAGGACTGATTGCAGGCACTGCTTGGCTCCAGCATCAGCACATGCGGAAAGGGTGGCTGTGCCTCGAACACGGTTGCCTTGGCGATGGTCTTGATGCGTTCACGTATGCTCATTGCGGTCTCCGTTGCTTATTGCCGCCGCTGGTAGACGGCATCGAACCCATGCTCCATCAGACGTTCGTGCTGGACCCGGGAAATGAACCGTCCGTCTCCCAGGCACTCCAGCACCGCCCGCACATCCGGATCATCCGCCAGTTGCGCCAGGTTCTCCTGCATCCACACGCACCCGTCCTGCGGCTGGGGCGTAAAGCGCGTCCAGATGCGGCCGCAAATCTGCGAAAGGTAGTAGGCCAGCCAGGCCTCTCCTTCATGAACGGGCGGCACGTCCGGAGTCGCCAGCGCATCTTCGATGCGCCGGAGGTATTCCTCCCTATTCCGGGGGAGCGGGGTGAACGACAGCCCGGCGTAGAACGCCTCCGCCATCATTTCCACCTTGCGGCCCAGGATGGCAGCCTCAAGCCCCAGCGTGGTGACGAAGGGCAGCACCAGCCTGCAGGATCGTATCAGGTCATAGGTGTTGACCGTGGCATCGCAACGCAGCAGGCGAAAGCGGTCACTCGCCCCGAATTGCCGTTCCAGCGCATCCAGCATCGCGTCGTTGCGATTCGCAAGGCGCGCTTCGTAGGGGTGCTGCCGCACCAGTACGGTGGCGCTCGTGCGATCCAGGATGTGCCCGATCGTCACGGTGAGCCATTCGCTGGAATCGTTGAACAGACGATGCTTTCCGAGCGCCGACGAGTCGTTCTCCAGATTGAGCGGAAACAGCACGTCACCCCGCACCGCATCCCTGTCGGGCGATGCCGTACCGGCGGAAACAGGTTGGAAGTGGTACTTGTCCACACCCTCGAGGCGAAGACGCAATTCCCGCTCACCGATTTCACGGGCAAGACCCACCACGTGCGGGTCGTCTGCCAGAAGCGGGCCGAGCACCTTGGGCACGTCGTCCAGGTGCGCCGCCACGGAATTGACACCCGTGGAAACGGACCCGGGACCGCTATCGTAGGTAGTGACAACCGTGCCAGCCTTGCGCCCGGCATGCAGCAACAGGCCCGTGTGGCGAAAGATGCCGCCCGGCAGGACAAGCCGGGGCGGCGCGTAATCCCTGAAGAATCCCAGTATGCGCGGCAGGGAAGGAGCAATGGCGGCAAACTGTTCGGCCGTATGTCGCGCCAGTTCCCGGCAGGGAACCGGTGACTTCCACCACCACAAGGCATTTAGCGCGGCCAGTCGTCTGGCGGCATCCAGGTCGTCCCGGTCATGCGGAGCTTCCGCGCACTCGCTCAGGCGCACCACGGGAAACCCGGCCCGGACCATCCCCTCGATGGCGACGGCGATGCCCGCCTGCTCATCGGAAGGCACCCGGAACGCCGGAAGGTCGTCCCATACCAGCACCACCTCCCGTCCTGCCTGCCGCAACAGCATGGCCACGGTCATGCTGTAGAAGGGCACCAGGGTGGCCAGCCAGGGCGCCAGGTAGACGAACACGGGCGAGCCGCCCCGCACCGGGTTACCCACCTCTTCCAAGGCCCTGGACTGGAAGGCCAGAAAGGCCTGCACCATTGCACCGTACGTCATGGCCTGATTTCCAGCACGTAGCAGTTGATCAGTGTGCAGAGGCCGTTGGTAAGCAGGCGCTGCCCACTCTCGTCCCGGAACGTCCATGACCGGAAAGGATTATCCGAAACGGGGGCAACATCCACGTCAAGAAGAAACGGCTCGAAGGTGTGCCTGTCCGGGCCGAGCAGATCGTCCAGGCAACGGGAAACGCCGGCCCGGGAATGAATGTACAGGGTGGTCCAATCCCCGGCATCTCCGGCTGCACGGTAGCGGCTGGCCACATCCAGGGGGTAGGGATTGAAAATGCCAAACAGGTAAACGCGCCCCCCCGGCTTCGTCCAGCCCACCAAGGTTTCGAGTGCGGGCTTGATCTCGGGCAGCGAAGAATGCACGCCGTTCATGAAAACAAAATCTTGACTCCCTGCTTCCATCCGGGCCGCATCAGTGACCGAACCCACCGAAAACCGGGCTGCAGGCACCATGCTCTGGGCCTTTTCCACAAGTTCCGGCACAAGATCGAAGCCAGTCCCGATGGCCTGAGGATGCACCTTCAGGAAATGGTACAAAAATTCCCCGGCGGCGCAGCCCGCATCGCACACCTTGGCCCCCGGGGGCACACCAACCCTGTCCGCGACCAACGCTGCAAGGTGCTTGAAAATTTCCTTGGGCTGCTCGTAGCGGTTCTCATGCAGGTAAATTTCGCGATCACGGGTTTGGCTGGACATGGTTCCTTCCAGTGTTCTGCGGTGAGTATACTGGGCCCTTCTTGCACACTTCATACCAACAACACGGTCAACAACCACCTCTCCCCACCGCTGCCGCCCACCCACCTTGGGGGGGCACGCAGTGGAACATCCCGCATGCCCTCATGCCGCACAGGCACGCCACATGCATGGCGGACGACATCTCTTCGCACCCTCCCTGCGGATTGTACCGCCTGCGCGGTTGCGCTACCCTGCTTCGCAGCGGCACCCACCGCCTCCATAACCATCCCAACCTCGGCAGGTTTCGATGTCGGACCACCTGGAAGCATTTCTACCGTCAGAAGACCGGGACTACCTGGTTTCCGCCATCGTTTCCGTCTACAAGGCCGAACGGTTCCTGGCCGGGTGCCTTAACGACCTTCTGGCGCAGACCATTGCCGACGACATCGAGATCGTCATCGTCGATTCCTGCTCGCCCCAGAACGAGCGCGCCATCATCGACACCTACCTCGCGCACCACGGCAACATCACCTACCTGCGCACCCCCCAACGCGAAAACGTCTACGCCGCGTGGAACCGTGGGGCGGCGGCGGCGCGGGGCCGGTACCTGACCAACGCCAACAGCGACGACCGCCACCACCCCGCCTGCCTCGGCCTGCTGGCCGCCGCGCTGGAAGAACGCCCCGACCACGTGCTGGCATACGGCACCAGCTTCACCACCGGCACGGAAAACGAAACCTTCGCCGAGAACGACAGGTCGCGCCCCTTCCTCACGCCCGCACCGTTCGCCCCCGCCACGCTGCTGTATTTTCCCTTCGGCCCGCAGCCCATGTGGCGGCGCGACCTGCACGACAGGATCGGCCCGTTCGACGCCACATACTCCGCCGCCGGGGACTGGGACTTCGCCATCCGGGCATCGCTGGCGGGCAAGGTGGCGCACGTGCCCGAGGCCATGGGTCTGTACCTTGCCCACCAAGGGGCCATTACCTTCCGCGATGACACCATGCGCAAGGAAAACGAGCGGATACGCCGTTTCTGGCGCAGGGCGGACGTCATCGAACAACTGTACGCCATGGCGGGCGCCCCCTTGGCAACGCCGGAACAGCAGGCCGACGTCCACCACGACATGGGGCTGCGCGCCCTGGAATTTCTGACGCCGTGGTCGGACGGCGCGTTCGGGCAGGATGCGGACTTCGCGCGCCGCTGCTTTCTGCATGCCCTGCGCCTGGCCCCCGGCCGCGACGCCCCCAGGCTGTCACTGGCCATTGTCGACGCCCTGCGGGGGGACGTGCACAAGGCCGTCACGGCGCTGGGCGAGTTGCGCACGGGCCCGTGCGCGGCATTGGCGGAACGAAACCTGCGCGTCATCGCCCGCGCCGCATCCA
>NZ_VSMK01000770.1 GCF_011682075.1 Nitratidesulfovibrio liaohensis | reverse complement strand
CCCGGCGGCGACGCCCGGCACGGCGCAGGCCCGCCCCCCTCATCACCCGGTGCCCCATGCCGTCATTACCGGCAGCTTCCGCGCGCTCCGCGCGCCGAGGCGCCGTCCCCCGTCGCCTTCGAGCGGGGCGGGTTCACGTTTTTCACCGAGAGGAACCATGCGTCCCGTCGATCTGCTTCGCCTGTTGCTGCTGGCCGCCATTTGGGGCTCGTCGTTCCTGTTCATGCGGCTGGTGGCCCCTGCGCTGGGGCCGTTGCTGACCGCCGAACTGCGCGTGTTGCTGGCGGGCCTGGCACTGCTTGCCTGGTTCCGCGCCACCGGAACGGACCTTGGCCTGCGCGCCCACTGGCGCTTCTTCGTCATCGTGGGCACGGTGAATTCCGGCGTGCCCTTTGCCCTGTTCGCCTATGCCGCGCTGCACATTCCGGCGGCCTATTCCGCCGTGCTCAACGCCACGGCGCCGCTGTTCGGGGTGATCTGCGCGGCGGTGTGGCTGCGCGAGCGCGTTACCCCGGCCCGCGTGGCCGGACTGGCGCTGGGCATCGCCGGGGTGGCCGTCATGGTGGGGGTGG
>NZ_VSMK01000769.1 GCF_011682075.1 Nitratidesulfovibrio liaohensis | reverse complement strand
GCAGCGGCGGCGAGGCGGCGGGCATCCGCCCCGGCGACGTGCTGGTGGCGGTGAACGGGCAACCCATGCCCACCGGCAAGCTGGCCGCGCGTACCCTGCGCTGGCAAGTCACCAGGGCCCTGGGCGCGGGCGATACCGTATCCTACACCGTAGAACGCGACGGCCTGCGCATGGACGTGCCGGTGCGCTTTCACCGGGTGTGCGACGCCGCCATGGACGTGGAGGTGCGCGACACAGTGGACGCCTTTTCCTCCGGCCAGTCCATCCTCGTGACAATCGGTCTGCTGGAGCGTTTTCCCGACGATAGCGAGCTGGCCGCCGTGTTGGGCCGCGAACTGGCCAAGCATGTTCGACAGGGCGGCCAGAGTGGCCAGACAGGGCAGCCCAAAGCTGGCGCGATATCGTCCGCAACGGACAAGCCCGGCGTGCGCGGCTATTACGGCATGCCCCCGGCGGGCGGGCTGGTGAGGCCCGAGGCCGCCGAGGCGGACCGACAGACCGGCGGCCCCGACATGGACCGCATGGCCCTGTTCTGCATGGCCCGCGCGGGGTACGACCATCGCCGGGCCGCG
>NZ_VSMK01000768.1 GCF_011682075.1 Nitratidesulfovibrio liaohensis | reverse complement strand
GGCCTGCCTGGCCTTCCTGAGCGCCCGCCACCTGCTGCGCGCCACGGTGCGCCGCCTGTGGCCCGGCCAACTGGCCCGCATCGACGCGGCCATGGCGGAAGGTGGCGACAGGCCCGATGCGGCGACGGATACAGGAACGCAGCCCCATTCCGCCGTTCTTGTGTCTTCAGACCAGGCGTCGGCAACGCATGCGTCGACAGACCACGCACCCCCGCGCCGACTTCCGTCCGGCGCGCCCTTCGCCGGACTCCTCTCGCCGGGCGCGCTGTGCCTGCTGGGCCTGCGCTGCGTGGCCGTGATGCCCTACTGGCTGGTGAACCTGCTGTTCGGGGTCACCGCCATGCGCCTTTCCACCTTCGCCACGGTTTCGCTGTTCGGCATGGTACCGCTGAACGCCCTTTACGTGCATGCCGGGGCGGAACTGGGGCGCATTCGCCACCTTGGGGACATCATTTCCCTGCGCACCGGACTGGCCCTGTGCCTGCTGGCCGTGGCCCCCCTGCTGCTGCGCCGGGTGGCGGGTCGAAAGCTGCCCGCGCCAACCGTCCGGCAGCGTGCGGGCACCCGCTGCGCGG
>NZ_VSMK01000767.1 GCF_011682075.1 Nitratidesulfovibrio liaohensis | reverse complement strand
TGGCCGCCCAACGGGCCGACCTGGCCGTGCTGGAGCAACGCCGCGCGGACAGCGAACTGCGCGCCCCCTCGTTCGGGGTGGTGCGCTCTCGCCTGCTGGAGCCGGGCGACATGGCATCTGCCCAGCGCCCGGTGTGCACCGTGGCCATCACCGACCCCAAGTGGGTGCGCGCCTACCTGACGGAAACCCAGCTTGGCCGGGTGCACGAAGGCATGCCCGCAGAGGTGGCCATCGACGCCCGGCCCGGCCAGCCGCTGGAAGGCTGGCTGGGGTTCATCTCGCCCACGGCGGAATTCACCCCCCGCAACGTGGAAACGCCGGAACTGCGCACCTCGCTGGTGTACGAGGCCCGCGTGTTCGTGCGCGACCCCGACGACGTGCTGCGCCTGGGCATGCCCGCCACGGTGACCCTGCGCGAGGGCCATGCGGTGCCCGTGCAAACCGGCAAGGCAAGCCAGGCCAACGCCACCGCCGCAGCGTCTCCCGCCGCACAGGACAGGGCCGCGCCCACCGGGGCCGCGCAATGACAGCCCCATCGCCCGTGTTTGCCGCACGCGGGCTGTGCCGGACCTTTCCC
>NZ_VSMK01000771.1 GCF_011682075.1 Nitratidesulfovibrio liaohensis | reverse complement strand
ACTGCGCGACCGGCTGGCCGCGCGCGCGCCCCTGCCCGCCGTGCCCGACCTGGTGCCCGTGGGTCTGCCTTCGGACCTTCTGCTGCGCCGCCCGGACATCCGCCGGGTGGAGCATGAACTGCACGCGGCCACGGCGGACATAGGCCAGCGCGAGGCGGACCTGTTTCCCAAGTTCTCGCTCACCGGATCGTACGGCCTGAACAGCATTCATTTTTCCGACCTGTTCCGCGACGACAGCCGCGCCTGGACCATCATGCCCGGCGTGCGCTGGGCCATCTTCGAGGGGGGGCGCACCCGCGCCGCCGTGGCCGCGTTGGAGGCCCGGCGCGAGGCCACCCTGGAGCGCTGGCGCAAGACCGTGCTGGTGGCCTTTGAAGAGGTGGAAACCTCGCTGGCCCGCTATGCCGAAGCGTTCGTGGAGCGCGAGCGGCTGTCCCGCTCGCTGGAGGCGCAGGCCGAGGCCACCCGGCTGGCCAAGGTGCGCTACACGGAAGGCGTGGACGACCTGCTGACCGTGCTGGACGCCGAGCGCCGCCAACTGGAAGTGGAAGAGGCCTTGGCCCGCAGCCGTTCCGGCGTGCTGCTGCATCTGGTGTCGCTGTACAAGGCCCTGGGGGGCGGCTGGCCCGAGGGAATTGTGGGGGCCGGACCTGATGCGGCAGATGCCCCGGTTGTGACCCCGGCGGGAAGTAAGGCATCCGGCGGGAAGTAAGGCAGCGAGGGGTACGCAGCGGACGGCACCCGTGCGTCAGGTGCTGCGGCAGAGCCTCAGCATCCCGGCGGCACGGAAACGACCATGCCCCAAGGGGCTTGCGCGGCGGCGCGCTACGTGCCATGACGGCGCACCGTCCGATGCCGTGCGTGCGGAACCTCGCACTTGGGGCGCCATGCCCGCGGGGGGCACACCGGGCACGTATCCTTCCCCCACCCTTTTTTCCGGACGGAACAGACCTTGCCAAAGGAGGCCCCATGCCCGTCATTCCCATGATTCTGACCGTGCTCGGCGCGTGGCTGTGGTACCAGGCGTTCGTGGCGTGGAAGCGCCACAAGGCCGGTGATCCCAAGGCCAAAACCGTGGCCATCGTCTGCGTGGTGGGCGCGGCGGTCGCCATGATCGGTGGCGTGCTGGGCGGCCTGCCCGGGTAGAGGGGCACGGACCGCGCCGGAATTTACGGCATATTGAGGGGCGCGGCGGTCCAAGGCCCGTTGCCCGCAAGCCTGCATGACGAACGGCCCGGCATTCCGCATGGAAATGCCGGGCCGTTCGTCATTGCCAGCGGAAGAAGGGACTGTGGACAGCCGCCAGATGGCTGGTCAACCACATCACGCGCATTCCCTTGCCCGGTGCGCAGCCTGGGATTATTCCGGCCTGCGTGAGCGAGCGCACCTGTCGTTGGACTACATCTTGCTGGAAAGTTTGCGTTTTAGCAGTTCCTTTGTCGCGACAAGTGTGCAGCTTGCCGCAAGGCATATGATAAACGTTACCGGCGTGGTGAATAGAATACTCCCGAGAAGTCCTTTCATGTTGATTGCTGGAAATGCAAGGAATGAGAATGGTTTCAGAAAAAATGCAATATGCAGAAGATATATGTTGAATGTGTGTTTCGCGAGAAAAGATACAACCGTGTTTTGCGATGTGCACCATGATTTGAAGAGTAAAAATATCAACGACGTGTTTATAAATATGAATATTGAATTTGCAGTAAGAAGTTTTGCGGTATATGTCGTGTCATTATATGATGACAATGTTGAGAGGGCATATGTTATGGCGACCATGGCCGTCAGAATCTTGAGGAGTATTTTGGGTTCGAAATTCTTTTTCATTACAGAAAGATGATTGCCAGCAATGAAGTAGAATCCGTAAACAGTAAACAATACATTTGTGACTGGAAAGCGAACGTCGAAGAGGCTGGCAAGAAGAGGCACTATGAACACGTAGATAAACCCGACATAACAGAACGCGGTTCGCGCTCCATCATCCTTTGCAATGGCGACAAGTGCCGGGAAGGCAAGCATGTATCCTATGTATACCCACATGAACCATAGGTGAAATCCGGGGTTTTGTTCAAGGCTGTAAAGCACGCCTTCGAAAATATTCTTTTGACCGAGTAAAAGCATGCCGAGTATTTTGTAAAAAACAAGACATGTAGTTGTTGGGATAATATATCGGAAGAAAACTTTTCTGTAGTGCTCGCGCAAGGCAATCGTGCGTTGCGTAATGACGGCACCGGCGAGCATGAAGAACATCGGCACGGCAAGGTGCGTGAAAACCGCGTTCAGCATTGCCGCGAACCAGAGGGGGGTGCCGAGGAAGTTCGTGACCCACGGCGATGTGCAATGCAGGTTTATGACGGCTATGCACGCGACAACTTTCAAAAAATCAATGTAGGGAAGGCGTTCGCCCATGACAACGTCTCCACGAACTGTACGCGATATCCATGCAACGACTTGCGAATCAAGGCGTTGTCTGCACGAGGGCCATCTGTCGGTGGCTGGGCATTAGCATTCGCACCCGCATCCTGTACAGTAAGGGAATGGCCCGGCTTCCTCCGTGGGAAGCCGGGCCATTGCAGTGTAGAGGGGGCGTCATGCCCTGAAACGGCAGGGCCTTGGTTAGTCCGTGGTTTCGGGGCGGCAGGGTTCGCACCCCGCCTCGCCGCCGTCCTGGCTGCCCAGGGCATCCAGCTTGTCCAGCAGGCGCAGCATCACCGCGTGGGCGATGACCACATGTTCCTCGGGGATGCCGTCCATCAGTTCGTCGCGCAGGGCAAAACCGATGTCCAGCATGGCGTCGTACACCGGGCGGGCCTGGTCGGTCAGGGCCACCAGTTTCACCCGGCGGTCGGTTTCCGACGGTTGGCGGCGCACCCAGCCTTCCTTTTCCATGCGGTCAAGCAGACGCACCAGGGTGGGACCTTCCACGCCCAGCAGCTCGGCCACGCGGCCCTGCGGCAGCGTGCCGTGCTCGGACAGCAGCCAGATGACCACCCAGCTGGTGTCGGACAGGCCCATGGGGCGGAAGCGCCGGTCGAACTCGGCCCGCCAGGCGCGGGCCAGTTCCTTCACGGTGTGGCCGAAGCCGTGCGCGCCATGGCGCTCGGCCCGGTCCACACGGCAACGGCGACAGCGGTGCCCGTCGCTCATTGCGCGGCCGCCACCGGCTTGCCGTCCTGAGCCGGGGCTTCGGGAGCGTCTGCGGCATTTGGGGTCTGCGGGGCAATGCCCGCCCAGCCGCCGCCGAGGGCACGGTACACTTCGACAACGGCCACCAGTTGGTCCCGCTGGGCCGAGGCCAGGGATATCTCCACGTCGAACAGGCTGCGCTCCGCGTCCAGCACCTCTAGGTAGCTGGAATAGCCGTTGTCATAGCGCAACCTGGCCAGGTGCAGCGAACGGCGCAGCGCGGTGACCTGGGTAGTCTGCGCTTCCACCACGCCGCGCGCCTTGCGATTGGCCACCAGGGCGTCTTGCGCCTCGCGGAAGGCATCCTGCACGGCCTTTTCGTACCCGGCCAGAGCGGCGCGCTGGCGTGCCTCTGCCGCTTCCACTCCGGCCTTGATCCGGCCAAAGTCGAAGATGGGCATGGACACGCTGCCCGCGTACCGCCAGGTGCCCGCAGGGCCGGTGAACAGCCGGGTCAGATCGCTGCTTTCGTACCCCAGCAGCCCGGTAAGCGAGATGGACGGGAAGTACGCCGCCTTGGCCACGCCGATATTGGCGCTGGCCGCCGCCAGTTGCTGTTCGGCCTGGACGATGTCCGGGCGGCGTTCCAGCAGGGCCGAGGGCAGCCCGGCGGGCACGCTGGGGGGCACGGGCACGGCGTCCACGGCCAGGCCGCGTTCCACGGTACCGGTCACGATGTCGCGCGGGCTTTTGCCGGTAAGCACGCCCAATGCCGCCTCGCTGGCGGACACGTTGTATTGCAGGGAGTGCACGGTGGACCGGGCGGCAGCCGCTTCTGCGATGGCCTGGCGATAGTCCAGTTCGCTGGTCAGGCCCAGTTCGAAACGCACCTTGCGCAGTTCCTGCGTGGATTCGCGCGAGGCCAGCGTGTCGCGGGCGACCTGCAACTGCTGGTCGTAGGCGCGCAGGTCGAAGTAGGTGCGGGCCACCTGCGCGGTCAGGGCCAGGCGCACGGTGTCGCGCGCGGCCATGGTGGACAGCAGGCTGGCCCGGGCCGCCTCGCTGGCGCGCCGGTAGCGGCCCCACAGATCCACTTCGTACGACAGGGTGCCGCCCGCGTTGTGCAGGTCCTGCACGCGGGTGGATTCATCGAACGAGTTGAAGCTGTCCAGCGAATAGCGCTGGCGCTGCGATGCGCCCTGCGCGTCGGCCCGTGGCATCTGGTTGGCCCGGGCAAGGCCCAGCTGGGCGCGGGCCTCGTCCACGTTGGCGATGGCCTTGGCCAGGTCGCGGTTGTGGTCCAGCGCGGCGGTTACCAGGGCATCCAGTGCCGGGTCGCCGAAGCCCTTCCACCAGCCGTCCTGCACGGTGCCAGTGTCGGCCGTGCCCGCGCGCCAGGCGTCAGGCAGGTCCATGGCGGGCCGGGCGTGGTCGGGGCCGAAGGAGCACCCGGCCAGCATGGTCGCCAGCATGGCCGTTGCCAGCACCAGCGGCAGCCTGCGTTTCGCCGGGACCGGGGCGGCCAGATTCGTCTGGCGCCGCCCCTTGCCGTATGTGAAGCCAGTCAGGCCAGTCATGCTAATCATGGCGCTTCTCCTTGTTGCAGGCGTCGTCGCCCGCGCCCGCCGCGTTGTCCGGCGGCAGGTCCTCGAAGGCCGAGTGGCGTTCTTCTTCGCAGTACTTGCCCACGGCCATGGTGCGCATGGCCTCGGTGCCGCGCATGCGTTCGCTGACCCCCATGATCATTCGGTAGAACATGGGGATGAAGAAGGTGGCGATGAAGGTCGCCGCCAGCATCCCGCCGATGACGCCGGTGCCGATGGAGTGGCGGCTGGCCGCGCCCGCGCCGGTGCTGATGGCCAGCGGCACGCAGCCCAGCACGAAGGCCAGCGAGGTCATGATGATGGGGCGGAAGCGCAGGCGGGCGGCCTCGATGGCCGATTCCACCAGCGAAAGCCCCTCGTGCCGTTTTATCACCGCGAATTCCACGATGAGGATGGCGTTCTTGGCCGCAAGGCCGATGAGCGTGACCAGCGAGATCTGCAGGTACACGTCATTGGCAAGACCGCGCAACCACACCGCGCTGATGGCCCCGAACAGGGCGAACGGCACGGCCATGATGACCGCCAGCGGCAGCGACCATTTTTCGTACTGCGCCGCCAGGATCAGGAACACCATGACCAGGCCCAGCACGAACACCAGCGACGACGAGCCGCCGGCCTGCTTTTCCTGGTAGGCGGAACCGGACCAGGCCAGGGTGTAGTCCGGTGGCATGACCTCCGCCGCCACTTCTTCGATGGCGGCGATGGCCTGGCCGGAGCTGTACCCGGCGGCGGGGCCGCCCACCACCTTGGCGGCGGGGAACACGTTGAAGCGTTCCACCACCTCGGGGCCGGTCACTTCCTGCACGTCCACCAGCGAGGTGAGGGGAATCATCTCGCCCGAGGTGGCCCGCACGAACACGTTGGCCACGTCCGCCGGGCGGGCGCGGAAGTCGGCTTCCGACTGCATCTGCACCTTGAAGGTACGACCGAACTTGTTGAAGTCGTTCACGTAGCTGGCGCCAAATGTGGCCTGCATGGTGTCGAAGATGGTGTTCACCGGCACGCCCAGGGCTTTCGCCTTGTTGCGGTCCAGGCTGATGAACAGTTGCGGCGCGTTGGCACTGAAGGTGGTCTGCACGCCCGCCAGTTCGGGCCGCTTGGAGGCGGCGGCGATGAGCTTGCCCACCATGCCCGCCAGGGCCTTGCTGTCGCCTTCACCACGGTTCTGCACGTACAGTTCGAAGCCGCCGGTGTTGCTCATGCCCGAGATGGGCGGCGGGTTGAAGGCCAGCACGATGCCTTCCGGCACGCCCATGCCCACGCCGAACACCTTGCGGGCGTAATCGAACGACGACTGTCCCTCACCCTTGCGCTCGTCCCACGGCTTCAGCGGCACGAACGAGGTGACGAAGTTGGGCTTGGGCACCCCGGACAGCAGGTCGTAGCCGGTCAGGGTGATCAGGTTGGCCACGCGGGGGTCTTCCAGGTGGCTCTTGTCCATCAGGTCGGCCACCACGCGGGTGCGTTGCAGGCTGGCCCCGTCGGGCAGGATGGACAGGCCGATGATGTAGCCCTGGTCCTCGTCCGGGGCGAGGCCGCCGGGCACCACCTGGAAGAGGTGCCAGGTTGCGCCGCCCAGGCAGGCGAACAACACCAGCGCAAGGCCCGTGCGGCGGATGAGGAAGGTGACCCCCCCGGTGTAGCGGTGGGTGACGCGTTCGAACCAGGCGTTGAACCAGCGGAAGAACGCGGGCGGCTCATGATGGCCGGGCTTCAGCATCAGCGCGCACAGGGCGGGCGTCAGCGTCAGGGCCACCAGGCCGGAGATGACAACCGACACCGCGATGGTGATGGCGAACTGCTTGTACATCTGCCCGGCAAGGCCGCCCATGAAGGCCACGGGAACGAACACCGAGCACAGCACCAGCACGATGGCGATGACCGGCCCGGTCACTTCCTCCATGGCCTTGATGGTGGCCTTGCGCGGTGACAACCGCTCGGAGGACATGATGCGTTCCACGTTTTCCAGCACCACGATGGCGTCGTCCACCACGATGCCGATGGCCAGCACCAGACCGAACAATGTCAGCGTGTTGATGGAGAAGCCCAGCGCGTACATGCCCGCGAAGGTGCCCACGATGGACACCGGCACCGCAAGGCAGGGGATGAGCGTGGCCCGCCAGTTCTGCAGGAACAGGAACACCACCAGGAACACCAGCACCATGGCTTCCATCAGGGTGTGGACCACCTCGTTGATGGAGATGCGCACGAACTCGGTGGTGTCGTAGGGGATGGAGTAGCTGATGCCGTCGGGGAAGCGCTGTGACAGTTCCTGCATCTTGGCGGCAACGCGGTCTGCCGTTTCCAGCGCGTTGGCGCCGGGCGTCAGGAACACGCCCACGGCCACGGTGGGCTTGCCGTTGAGCTGGGTGCGGACGTCGTAGTCCTTGGCGCCCAGTTCCACGCGGGCCACATGCTTGAGCAGCAGGGTGGAGCCGTCCGGCTCTGCCCGCAGGATGATGTTCTCGAATTCCTCGGGGTTGGTCAGGCGCCCCTTGGTGGTGACCAGGTAGTTCAGTTCCAGCGGGCTGCTGGACGGTTCCTGCCCGATGCGCCCGGCGGCGAACTGGGCGTTCTGCTCGCGGATGGCCAGCGCCACGTCGCCGGGGGTCAGCTTGAGCTGGGCCAGCTTGTCCGGGTGCAGCCAGATGCGCATGGAATAGTCTTTCGCGCCGAAGATGGAGGCGTCGCCAACGCCGGGAAGGCGCTTCAGCTCGTCCACCACGTTCACCAGGACGTAGTTGCTGATGTAGACCGAATCGTAGCGCCCGTCGGGCGAGAAGGTGTTCACCACCTGCAGGATGGAGGGCGACCGCTTGGTCACGGTGACGCCCTGGCGGCGCACTTCCTCGGGCAGCGAGGCGGTGGCGGCCTGCACCCGGTTGTTGACGTTGATGGTGGCCTGGTCGGGGTCGGTGCCCACGGCAAAGGACACGGAAATGGTCATCTGGCCGTTACCGGCGCTGACCGAGTTCATGTACAGCATGCCGTCCACGCCGTTGATCTGCTGTTCCAGCGGCGAGGCCACCGTGGCCGCGATGACCTCCGGGCTGGCGCCGGGATACACGGCGGAGACGATGACCTGCGGCGGCACGAGTTCCGGGTACTGCGCGATGGGCAGCGCACGCATGGCCATGAACCCCGCCAGCATGATCACGATGGAGATCACGCATGCGAAGATGGGGCGATGGATGAAGAAACGCGATATCATGGCAAATCCTGCTTGGGGCGGGCTAGGAACCCTGGTTTGCGGCCTTGGTCGCGTTTCCGGCGGGGGCCTGCCCGTTCTGGCCGGACTGGCCGGACTGGACTTCGCGCGGCTGGCCGATGGTCACCGGCTGGCCGGGGCGCACCTTCAGCAGGCCTTCGACCACGATGCGTTCACCGGGGGTCAGGCCCTTTTCCACAATGTACTGGTTGTCGATGGGCAGGCTGATTTCCACGGGGCGCGGCTGGGCGATGTCGCCTTCGCCGATCACCCACACCATGGGGCCCTGCTGGGTTTGCAGCACGGCGCGCTGGGGAATGGCCAGGGCGTTGTTGTAGATCGCGCCGCTCATGACCACGCGCACGAACTGGCCGGGCAGCACTTCCGCCTCGGGGTTGGGGAATTCGGCGCGCACGCGGATGGTGCCGGTCAGCGGGTCCACCTGGGGGTCGATGAAGTTCACCGTGCCGGTGCGCTTGTAGATGGAGCCGTCGATGAGCCGCACGATGACGTCATACCCCTTCTTGGGCAGGGTGATCCTGCCTTCCTCGCGCATGCGGCGCAGGCGGAACAGGTCCACGCTGGGCGCGGAGAAGTTCACGTACACCGGGTCCACCTTGGAGATGGTGGTCAGCAGGCTACCCTCTGCGGTGGTGGTGACCAGGCTGCCCTCGGAGCGGGTTTCCTTGCTGGTCATGCCCGAGATGGGGGCCTCGACGCGGGTGTAGCCAAGGTTGATGCGCGCGGTCTTCACGCGGGCGCGCGCTTCTTCCAGCGCGGCCTTGGCCGAATCGAACTCGGTCACGGCGTCGTCGCGGTCCTTCTGGCTGACGGCGTTCTCGCGGTACAGGGGCAGCACGCGGTCGCGGTTGCTCTGGGCGCTTTGCAGACGCGCCTCGGCCTGGGCCTGCTGGCCCAGTGCCTGGTCAAGGTCTGCCTTGAACGGTTCGGGATCGATCTCGAACATCAGGTCGCCCTTCTTCACAGGGCGGCCTTCGGTGTAGGCGCGGCGCATCAGGATGCCGCCCACGCGGGCGCGCACCTCGACCTCGCGCGAGCCAGCCGTCTGCCCCACGTATTCGTAGGTCAGGGGCAGGTCGCGCGGCTGCACCTGCTGCACCACCACCAGGGGGGCGGGCATGGCCTTGGGGGCGGCGGATTCGTCCTTGCACCCGGCCAGCATGGCCGCAAGGGCCAGGACCAGGGCGAACAGCCCCATGTGCAGGGCGGGCAGGGGCCGCGCCGAGGCGACTGCTCCGGCGCGGGCGCGAGGGGACGGAATGGGGAAGTGGTACTGCATGGAGTGGTTCCTCCTCGGCGCGGCGCGGGATGCGCCGGTGCGCCGACATGCGGGGCGGTTGAGTGTGTCTGTCGGAGTTCCGGCGGGCCGTACCCTTTCGCGTTGCGACGGTGCGGGCAGGGTGCGGGGAAATCCGGTAGGGTGCTATTCGGTAGTGTGCTATCGAAGTTTCGCGTTCTACATGGGGCGGCGGTGGCCGTCAACACCGCCTCGGAGTGGTGCCGTGGCAGGCTTGCCGGGCGGCATGGTGTGTCTTTGCAGAAAACCGTGCGAACCGCGTCAGGCGTTGGGCGGACCCGTTGCCGGGCTTGTTGCCGGGCAGGCCGAGTAGCCGGACATGGCCATGATGCCGCCCAGGGTGAAGCGGGTTACCCCTTCGGCGATGCGGTGCAGCACTTCGGGGGTCAGTTCCTCGTGTCCGTAGAAATGGACGATGGCGGCACGGCCGCTGTAGTGGAACGAAATATGCCCGAAAATGGCCAGTAGGCAGGTCCGCAGCACGTCCGGGTCGTCCGCCGCCGAGCCCAGCAGCCCGCGCAGGATGTCGGCCAGCAGATCGTTGACCGGGGCGATGTGCTCGCGCAGCAGCCCGTCGCACGCCGGGGTGGGGTCGATGAGCTCCAGCGACACCAGCTTGCCGTGCGCCTCGCTGACCGGGTCGTCACCGCCGCCAAGGATGCGCTGCACCAGTCCGTGCACGAAGGCGCGCAGTCGTTCCCTGGGCGGCGAGTCGGGCGTCACCCCCACGTCCAGCGGAAAGGCGGCCTGGCAGGTGCGCATGTAGTGGTCCAGCATGGCGGCGTACAACTTGTCCTTGCCGCCGAAATGGTAGTTCACGGCGGCCACGTTGGCCCCGGCCCGTCGGCAGATTTCCCGCACCGTGGCGGACTTGTAGCCGTGCTCGGCAAACACCTCGGCGGCGGCGGCCAGCAGCCGTTCACGCGTGCCCTGGTCCTGCCTGCCTGCCTGGTCCTGCCTGTCGGACTGATCCGGCCTGTCTGGCCTATCCGGCTTGTCCGGTCCGCCGGGCAAGGGGGTGCACAGGGGGTTGTCCTGCCGTTCGTTCATGCGGCCATGGTCGCTCATTGCCCGTCCCCTGTCGTTTCACTGCTTGCCAACATAGTTTCAAATGTAAAATTCAATCATTGTTTGAAGCGTGGATATGCCTCAGGAACGTTCCTGTCAAGCTTCGTCCCGCTCCCGTGCGCATGGACCATTCGGCCGGATGTGCCGACTGGTCCATGCAAGAGGGAGGGGAGATGCGGCGGGGGATGTGCTGCGGACAGGGGGAGGCCATGGTGCCATGTCGCGGGCGGGGGGAAATGATTTTCCGGCCCCGGGGGCGGTGGCGCGCCGCCCATGCGGACGGATCAGTCCGCCGTGCCCTCTCCCCAGGCTCGCATGCTCTTGGCCACCTTCTTGCGCACGCCCTGCCAGGTATGGCGGGTGAGCGCGGAATGCTCCATGGCGTCCAGCATCTTGCGGTACATGGTCAGGGGCGCGGCAAAGCTCATTTCGTCGGTTTTCATGTACTTGCGGGCCGAAAGGTCGAACCCGCCAATCACCGCCCGTTCCTCGCCGCGCTGCTGGTAGGCCAGCGGCCAGGCGATGAGGGCCCCGCATCCGGCGCTGAAGGGCGAGGCCACGGCGTTGTGGTTGCCCGTGGCGTAGCAGGCCAGCGAGAACAGGCCGTTGAGCACTTCCGGCCGGGCGAAGAAGGCCACCACCAGCGGTGCATCGCTGCCGTCGAACTGGTGCAGCGGCTTCAGCACGCAATACTTGGCCGGTGCCTCCGGCGGCATGGTGTCGTCCATGAAGGCGCGCATGGACGGGTGGTCGGGCAGGTAGTGCTCGCCTTCCATGGGTGTGCCGGGAAAGCCCGTGGTCACGTAACAGATGTTGGTTTCCAGGTATGGGCGGTACATGCCGGAGTAGAAGCCGCCGCCCATGCAGCCGCATGCCTCGTGGCTGATCCACGCCGCCCGCTTTTTCCTGCGGGCCAGCCAGACATTGCCGAGCAGGCAGGAAAATTCGTTGGTGAAGGCCTTGTGCCAGTCGATCTGTCCGGCGGCCTCGCGGTCGCGGGTAAAGATTTCGCCGGGCTTGGGGCCAAAGCCGTCCACGGGTTTTTCGTCGGTGTAGTGCACGCCGAAGGGTTCCTCGTCGTGGCCCAGCAGCTCCAGCAGGCGTTTGGTGCGTTCGATGACGGTCTGCATGGTGTTCCTCCCGTGTTGGTGGGAATGGCAGGCCGAGCGGCGGCCCGGATTTTCGTGTGGCGGGCGTTCTGGCGGGGGTGGGCAGGCGATCCGGCTCGGCAGACTGGCTCAGCGGTCTGGCTCAGGGGGCGAGGTAGCGCAGGGTGTCCTTCACCGTGGCCAGCACCCGCATGCAGGTGGCGTGGTCCTGCGGGCTGACGTCCTGCAGCAGCAGGACCAGGGCTTCCTCGGCCACGGCGCGGCTGCGCTCCTTCAGGGCGTCACCCGCCTGCGTGGCCGCGACGACCCTGCGCCGGGCGTCGTCGGGGTCGGGATTGCGGGTGACCAGCCCCTTGTCTTCCATGGTGGCCAGCAGGCGGCTCATGCCCGTCTTGTCCATGCACAGGGCATGGGTCAGTTCGTCCTGCCCGATGGTTCCCCGGTTCCACACGAACACCATGACGCCCCACTGTTCGGCAGTCAGGTCGATGCCCGCCTGGGCCATACGACGGCGCAGGAAGGACGCCATGAGACGGTTGGTCGTGAAGGTCATGAAGCCGAGGGAGGATTCCGGGTCGAAAAAGAAGTTGTTCATGTCAACCACTGTAGGCCAATGGTTGTTGATGTCAACTGTTCGGAGGCCGAAAGAACGGAGACACGGCAAACGACCGGACGGCCGTGCAGGCCGTGCAGGCCGTGCAGGGCGGGCAGGGCGGGCAGGGTGGCAGGGATGGCGGGGCATGCGCCATGGGCCGCGCACGGCAAGGCGCGGAGTACACCCCGGCGAAAGGGCGATGGGCGGCAGCAGGCAGGGTCGGGTCACCCGCGATGGAAGAGCCGCCGCGCCTGTCGTCCATGAACAGCGGGAGTGTGCCCGCTGCCATTTGGAGGCGGCCCGCCGTTCAGGTCCGGTTGGCCGTCAGGTCGGTCCGGGCTTGCCCCGGGCTTGCCACGGGCGGGGCCCGGGCGGGGTC
>NZ_VSMK01000765.1 GCF_011682075.1 Nitratidesulfovibrio liaohensis | reverse complement strand
GCTGCGCCGGGGTCGCGGACGCATCCGCTTGACCACCGGGCGCCCCGTGCGCGGACACGACGCCGGACCGGATCGCGCCGGGGTGGGGTGCGTCCCCGTCCCTGTCCTTGTCTCCCCACGCGTCCGCTGGCCCCGCCCGGCGGGTAAGCAGCAATACCAGCACGGTGCGCAGCAGCGCAGCCACGCCGTTCAGCGTCAGGTAGATGATGCCTGCCGCGCGTGCCAGCGGCCCCACCACGAAGAATGTGGTGGGCAGGTGCAGCAGGAAGACCGGCAGGCCGGAATTGAGCAGGTACGACAGGCGCAGCTCGCGGGCGGTCAGCCGCCCGGCGGTGTGCGCCTCCATGAGCAGCGAGTTGGACGCCGCGGCAGACAGGAACGCCGTGGCAAAGGCCGCGCCGCTGTCGTCGGGCAGGCGGCCCCAGCGGGTTACCGGGCGGGCCAGCCGGGCCAGCAGCGGCGTCCAGCCGAAGGCCTCCACGGCCAGGCCCACGGCCAACCCCACGCCCATGAGCACCAGCATGTGCAGCAGAGGGCGCACCAGCCCCGGCCACGCGGCGTGCCAGGCCAGCAACCGGGGATCGCGGGCCAGGATGGCCC
>NZ_VSMK01000764.1 GCF_011682075.1 Nitratidesulfovibrio liaohensis | reverse complement strand
ATCAGTAAGATAGCCAAGTACTTCAGCACTCCGGCTTTGTGGGGCAGGTGCGCCGCCCCGGATGGTTTTGGGTTCAGGCTCCTTCACCCGGCGAGCAAACCACTCCATGAACGAATCTCGCTCGTAGAAGACTCTTCGTCCCACGCGCCAACGCTTGCTGGGGCCTAAGCCAAGGCTGTCTAGGTTGGCCAAGGTTTTGGGATGGATAATGCCCTCCGTAAGTTCACCAATGCTTGATCGCGGGAAAATTGACGGCAAGCCCATCTGCACCGAGTTAAGAATCTCACTCATCTTGCTCTCCTCCTGTAAAAATGAAAGCAAGTGAATTGTAATTTATTAAAAAATTAAAGTACTAATTTTAATTTAAGTAATTTATTCACCACCTAAGTGGAATACATAGCAATAATAGTTAAAATTTATTCTTTAACAACTCGAGACGTTAATTATCTGCCAGCACAAGCTACACAAACAAACAGTGCACAATCCCAAAAAAGAGGTCATGCCGCGCCACCTAGAGCAGCGATGAGGCCATAAAGCTTCATCAACCACTAGCAAGGAGGCCGACATGACCACTGGAAGAAGGTCACGGAATGGCGTGGG
>NZ_VSMK01000763.1 GCF_011682075.1 Nitratidesulfovibrio liaohensis | reverse complement strand
AACGCCCGGCGCATGCTGTCCACCCCGCGCGCCACCCGGCTGCTGCATCGCGGCGCGGGCGCGGTGATGGTGGGCACGGGCGCAGCCATCGCCACCCGCTGATCCGGCCCCAGATCCGGCCCCAGACCCGTCACCGGCGCCATACGGCGCTTTGCGCCCCGCCAGTATTTCCACCGGGATACCCCCCCCGCCCCCCCCCCTCCCCCACAGCCTTCTGCATCGTCAGCGCCCCCGGTTTTTACGCCGGGGGCGCTAAACCTTTGCGCCAGCGCACCGAAAAGACCAGCGGGCGCCTTGCGCGCCACGCCTTTCGCCAGGCGGCAACAGGGGCAAGGAACACCGGACAACCCAAGGGACAGTGCCATGCACACGCCGCGCATTTCCGTGGTGGTGCCCAACCACAACTACGGGCGCTTTCTCGACCGTTTCTTCAGCGCGCTGGCCGCGCAGACCTTTCCGCCCGACGCGGTGGAAGTGGTCTTCGTGGATGATGCCAGCAGCGACGATTCGGTCCAGCATGCCCGCCGCTGGCAGGCCGACGGCCCGTGGGCGGCGTTTCGCGTGCTGACCCTGCCGCGCACGGGCAGGCCCGGCCCGGTGCGCAAC
>NZ_VSMK01000762.1 GCF_011682075.1 Nitratidesulfovibrio liaohensis | reverse complement strand
CTGCTCCCTTGGCCTGGACCCGCGCATTCCCACCCGCGCCCCGCGCAGCGAATGCACCAACTGCGGCGACTGCGCCACGGCCTGCGCCGCGCGCGGCGGCGCTCTGCGACTGGGGTTTCGGGAATCACCGGATGGAGAAGTTCCCTCTTCGACCGCGCAGCATCAATAGCAAAACTCCGTTCGCAAACGCGGACAAGCCCGGTTCACACCTTGTGTGAACCGGGCTTGAAAAAGGGGTCAAGGGGACGGCAGCCGTTATGAAAGCGCAAAGCGCGCACATTACGGATGGCGATCGCATAGCGCGCGGCCCCCTTGCGGGGCGCGGGGCGGAGCCCCGCTCCAACACTCTGTATTCCCTCAGCACGAATAGGTGGTGCGCGCCACGGGCATGAGCCCGCGCAACACGGAAAAGCCGTGTCCGGCGCGGGAAAAGGCGTGGCCGTCCAGGCTCACTGCGTCATCGGTAAAGCCCATGCGCAGGGGGACGAGGTCGGTGGGCGTGGTGCCGCACAGGCTTTCCCGAAAGCCGGGGCCAAGGGCCAGCCGACCGGGCTGGCGCACCTGCCTGCCGGTGGCGGCGGACCAGCGGGCGCAGTCCGGGCAGCAGGC
>NZ_VSMK01000761.1 GCF_011682075.1 Nitratidesulfovibrio liaohensis | reverse complement strand
CGCACCCGCTCTTCCGGCTTCCCCCTCCCCCACGGCCCGCCGCGCCCGCACCGCCGCCACCGCCGATACCGGCCAGCCCCGCGAACTGCCCACCGCCGCCTTTGCGGAAGCCTTTGCCTCGGCCCTGCTGGACTGGTTTGCCGTGCACAAGCGCCCGCTGCCGTGGCGGTTCGGGTACGAGCCGTATTCGGTGTGGATTTCCGAGGTGATGCTGCAACAGACGCAGATGGACCGGGGGGTGGACTACTTTCTGCGCTGGATGACCCAATTCCCCGACGTGGCCAGCGTGGCCGCCGCCAGCGAGGATGAACTGCTGAAGGCATGGGAGGGGCTGGGCTACTATTCGCGGGTGCGCAACCTGCACAAGGCGGCGAAAGCCCTGGTGGAGCGGCACGATGGCGAACTGCCCGACGATCCGGAGGCCATCCGCGCGCTGCCGGGCATCGGCCCGTATACGGCGGGGGCCATCGCGGGCATTGCCTTCAACCGCGACGTGACCTGCATCGACGCCAACGTGGAGCGGGTGTTCTCGCGGGTGTTCGACATCGACACCCCCGTGCGCGCCCAGCCCGCCGCCGCGCGCATCCGGGCGCTGGCCACGGCGCTGCTGCCC
>NZ_VSMK01000760.1 GCF_011682075.1 Nitratidesulfovibrio liaohensis | reverse complement strand
GGCCCTGCACGCCGTACCGGCGCTGGCCGATGCCGGTCCCGTGGGGGCCGCAGCGCGCCAGCCCGCCGCGCCCGAAGGGGTGCTGGTCAACCCGCCGGAAGGGTCGGAACTGCTCAACGCCAACACCTACGCCGCCGATGCGCTGCACGCGGTGATGGCCTCGCGCGTGAGCACGGGCAGCCCCATTCTGGTGGCCACCCTGGCCGACGTGGACAACCTGGAACGCAGTACGCCCTTTGGCCGGGTGACCATGCAGCAGGTGGCCTCGCGCCTGGGGCAGCACGGCTACCGCGTGCTCGAGGTGCGCATGGGCCGGGCCATGACCTTCACCTCGCAGGGCGAATTCCTGCTTTCGCGCGACGCCACCCGGTTGATGCAGTCGGAATACGACGCCCAGGCGGCCCTGGTGGGCACCTATTCGCTGGCGGGCGGGACGGCGTATGTTTCGTTGCGGGTGGTGCGGCTGGACGATGCTGCGGTGATGGCCGCCTACGAGTACCATCTGCCGGTGCGCGGCGACACGCGCAGGATGATGGCCGGGCAGGGCGACCCGTGGAGCCAGTATGCCGGGCGGCGGCAGGCGTTCTCCGGCGCGGCGGTGGCCATGGCGCCGCAGGCGGCGGCAGC
>NZ_VSMK01000766.1 GCF_011682075.1 Nitratidesulfovibrio liaohensis | reverse complement strand
GTTCCCACGGTGATGCCGTAGGCTGGTTGCCATTGCCAGCCCCACCCTCCGGGGCGTCCCCAGTTTGATTGGCGTCCGGATTCGTACCTGAAGCGGGTGGCGGCGTTTGCGTGGCCTTGCCCAGTTCCGCGACGATGGCCCGCGCATGGACAATGGCCTCGGTAGTGGATGCGCACGAGGTGCGTACTGCTTCCACAGCGCAGGCCATGCGGGTAAGTAGGCCAGGGCATACCTTGTTGAGACGGACCGCAATGGTGTCGCGATGCTTTCCGATGGCCGGGACGTCCCACGCCCGAACCGTAAGCAGCAACCAGTTCAGGAACAGAACTGCGGGTTCATCCGTTGTTCCTGTCGCCTTGCCGCCGAAGAAGTGTTCGATGAGCCAGTCGAAGTTCCCCCGGCAGCCGGGGAACGCCGTGACCAGCCGGTTTTCCACCCTCCAGTCCTCAATGATGTTCCACACATGGTGTTCAAGGGGGGTAAGGTTCGCGGCCTTCAGCGCCGTGAAGTCGGTATCCCGCAGGTGGGCGGCCTCATGGTCGATGTAGCCACGGGCCAGTGCGAGGAAGATGTCGGGCACGTCCACCGGCAGTGCGGGAAGGTGGATCGTCGTGCCGTCCGTGTAGGCCTCCGTGCCCCCGATGGTCACGGTGACGCCGTATTTCCTGCCGAGCACGCTCACCACCAGCGGCAGCGAGCGCATCACGGCGCGTGTATCCAGCATGTTGTCCTCCGGATGCGAAGAGGCTCCGAAGCGTGGTGCTCCGGGGCCTTTCGTAGCTGGTGTATCTGATGATCAGGCGGCGGTGCCGAACAGCCGCCAGTACGGTTCGAAGCTGGCCGCCACCAGCGCGCCGATCTGCCCAGGAAGGGGGCGTAGTCGCCGCGCACCCCAATGGCGTCGAGGTTCTCGTAGTACGCGGCCCGCTATCCCACCGGTATGATCACCGTGGGGAACCTGGCCCGCATCGGTTTAAGGCTCATCAGCAGCAGGGTAAGGAAATCGGAAAGGGATCGAGTTGGCGTTCCAATGTTTTTTAAGCTTGAAAAGTTCGTTCGAATGAACTAATTTAACCTTACCTAAATGAGGAGCATTGTCCATGACGACCAATCCAGCCGCACCGAGTGGACACGAGGCCCGAAGTGTAAAGACACGCTCACATCTGATCGAAGCAGCGATCACGGTGATTGGTGCCGTGGGCTACGAGGGCGCAAGTACACGCGCCTTGGCAAAGGCTGCAAAAACGCCTCTCTCCGCCATCCCTTATCACTTCGGAGGAAAAAGGGAGCTTTATCTCGCTGCGGCACAGATGATTGCTAATTATGCAGCCTGCCGCTTCGAGGAAGCGGTAGCCATTTTGGAAACCGCTGAAGCTGCAGAAAAGGCCATCCGTTTCGAGGAAGCTCTCATCAGCATTCTGCATATCATTCTGAAAGATGCTGAGCCTCACTCGTGGACATCATTTATTGCGCGTTGCGCCTATGACAATGACGAAGCTTTCGCGCTGATTTACGACCGTGCTATCGCACAGTTGCTGGAGCGCTTGGTGCAGGCTGCAAGCGATGTCTCCGGCCGCTCCCTTGGTGATGAAGCTTTGCGATTGCGTATCAGTGCGATTTTAACGGCGGTCATCAGTTTCAGATTTCTACGCGGCATCATGCTGCATAGCATGGAGTGGAGCCAAATCCAGGACGACAGCATCCACCAGATTGAAGGCATGGTCCGTGATCTCTGTCGTAGCGACTTCCTTGCTATCCAAGCTCCTCAATAACGTTTCCGACGGAATAGGTTTTACTCTGTAGCCTTCTACTTCAAGCAGAAAAGGAAACACGCAATGAGCAAGCAATCCTACGCGCATGAGGCAGTCGCTTGGGCGAAACAGCGTCTCGATGACGTGGACGCGATCATACTCGAGGTCGAAAAGGCGACCGGCAGGCTGGCGGATAACGCCCGCAAAGAGGCTGGCGCTGCGTTGGCGCGCCTTAAGGAGTCTCGCGCCAAGCAGCAGAAATATTATGACGAACTGCGCGCAGAGGTGCACGCTGTGGCGGGCGGCGTCGAGAAAATTCAGGATGCTCTCGAAACTGAATGGGTCGAGGTCGAGGCCGCCTTTCAGGCGTTCCTGTCCGCCTCGAAGGATCACGCCGAAACAATGCGCGATGTTGTTGTTGCACGCGCGCAGGCGCAGCGCCGATCTTGGGAGGCATCCTTGAAGAGTTTGCGCGAGCAGGCAGATGACGTCGTGGAGACAGCGCGTGGAGAACTGGATGCGGCGATTAAACACCTTTCCTACGCGGCAGAAAAATTCCAAACGCGGATCAGCGAGGCGAAGGACGCAGGGGACGAATCCTGGACTGCGGTGAGAAACGGACTCTCGCAGGCCAAGGCGGTTCACGATCGCACTATTCAAAAGATCAAGAACGCTTTTTCGAGGCTGCTCTGACTGGTACGCCTCTGTGGTCTTCACAACAACGCATTGCATTGATGTCATCGCATTTCAATTCAGTGATGCGCAGAAGATAAAGAGGCTGAGAATATGAAGCACATTTGCTTGAAAATTTCAATTGTTATTGCAGTATTCGTCCGTACTGTCTTATATCCGGGAAAAACGATTGCAGACTCAGGTGTGAGCATCGGAATTTCTCATGGGGATGAAAACTCGCAAGCTTACGATATCGCCTTCCAGCAGGTTTTAACTCCCGTATATTCCAATGAATATTTTGATATCGGCCCTCTGGTTGGTGCCGGGATATCGCTCTGGGAGCACCCGGACAAGGCTCTGTGGGGCGGAAACGTGAATGTGGGAATAATGGGAGTTTTTTCCGGCGGAGACGCTTGGCGTCCCTTCATTGCAGGGACCCTCGGTTTGGCTGTTCTTTCCAGTGACGAATTTAATGATCTAGACTTGGGATGCCGAGTGCAATTCCGCTCAAGGGGTAGCTTGGGGGTGAAGTTCGGCGAAGGTTTTCGCCATGTGCTGCAATGCGATGTCACGCATTATTCAAACGGAGGCATGGCGGGAGAAAACGATGGATATAGCACCATGGGCCTGTCCTATGGGGTTACATTTTAAGCGACACAGTATCATTTTGGAATGTTACATCTAGTTTCTCGGGTTTCAGTTCTCATGTCAGTTCCGGAGGCTGCTCCGGTTTCTCACGACTCCGCGAACAGCTTCTGGTTCTCCCCTGCCGCCTGCCGTTCCCTCCGGTAGGCGGTCAGTTTTTGGATCAGGCCAAGGTTTTTGCCGATCAGCATGCGCCGGTCCATGGGCAGGCGTAGAGTGGCGCGCAGGGC
This sequence comes from Nitratidesulfovibrio liaohensis, assembly GCF_011682075.1. Taxonomy (GTDB): domain Bacteria; phylum Desulfobacterota; class Desulfovibrionia; order Desulfovibrionales; family Desulfovibrionaceae; genus Cupidesulfovibrio; species Cupidesulfovibrio liaohensis. The sequence continues at coordinate 9,169 of NZ_VSMK01000766.1, read as the reverse complement.
CGTCTCGTCGTAATTGGTCTGTTCCACATTGTCGAACCCGACCGAAGCGCAGAGCAACTCCACGTTCTGGTACATGGAGCCCGCGTGCTTGGCAGAGTACAGTGGACTTCAGACGTGCTGGTCACGGAAGACTGGCGCGTCAGCCGCAGGCGCAGGGCGGCGCCGGTCGTGCGGGTCAGGCCTCCGTGCTCTTGATGGCGCGGTGACGCCGTATTTCCTGCCGAGCACGCTCGCCATCAGCGGCTGCGAGCGCATCGCTGCGCGTGTGTTCAGCATGTTGTCCTCGGGTGTGAACGACCTCGAAGCATGATGCATCATGGCCGTTTGAGTGCACAGGGTGGTCGATGCTTTAGACCTCGCCTTGACAGGTGGGAATCGCTGCTCTACCCTGTTACTTAACGAACGATCAGTAAGGAGGTGAGCCATGCAGCCTTTCGACACGCGAACAGCGATATTGGATGTCTCCGCCCGCCTTTATGCGGACTTGGGGTACAGCGCCGTCTCCATGCGGGACGTGGCGGGCGTGGTCGGGGTCACGTCCGCCAACCTCTACCACCATTTCAAGGGCAAGGACGAACTCATCCGCGAGGCGTTGGCCCATGTCTTCACCCAGAAGACCGCCCCGCTGGCCGAACTGCTGGAGAGACCGGACGTCACCGGGGAACGGCTTGAAGCCTTTGTTGACCACTTTGTTCGGTTGCTGGTGGAAGACCGGGTGTTCTTCCGCTTGCTCGTGCGCGAACTGGTCGACGGGGACGGCGTCCGCCTCAGGGATTTGGTGCAGTCGGTGCTCGAATACCCATTCCGCCTCGTGGTCGGCCTGACCGATCCGCAGCAGCCGGAGGGCGAGCGCGTCCTCATGGCCGTGTCCATTCTCGGCATCATACTGGGGCACGTGCAGTTGGCGGTCCTCCTCCCCTACCTGCCGGGGGGACAGCCGGAGCATGCGGATTCTTCCGTCATAACCCGACACGTGTCGGCTGTCCTGCGCCGCGTTCTTGACGGCACGGCGGAGAGTATTTGAGATGCATGCCGCTTTCCGTGGTGCCTCCCTCATGGTCCTGTTCGTCTTTCTGGTCGCCTGCGGGGAACGGACCGAGAAACGGGCGCAACCGACCGTACCGACCGTTTCCGCCGTGACCCAGGTAGATATGGTGGATGTCCCCGTCACCCTTACCGTCCCAGGCACGGTCATTTCCGATGGACGCATCGATGTGTCTTCCCGAGTTGTCGGCTTCATCCGGCGCCTCGACGTCCGGGAGGGGCAGAGAGTCTCGCGGGGCGATCTGCTCGTGCGCATCGACCCTTCCGATATCGATGAAGCGATCCGTCAGGCTCGGGCCGGGGTCCGGGCGGGCCTCAAAGATATGGACGATGCCGAGAAGGATGCGGCGCTGTTCGCGAGACTGGCGTCGGAGGGTGCTGTCGCGACCGAAACGTTACGAAAGGCGAACGTGAGGGGCGACATTGCCCGCGCGAACCTCGACAAGGCCCGGTCTGTTCTCGCTGCCGCCGAGGCGCAGAAAGGCTATGCCAGCATCACCAGCCCGGTGGACGGTGTCGTGGTTTCCGTCGCCATGCGTTCCGGCGAGATGGCGGCGGCGGGGGCGACCATTCTCACCGTGGAATCCCGCGAAGTGCTGCTGTTCAAGGGGTTCGTTCCGGAAAGCAGGCTGGCGGAGATCGATCCCTCGGAACCCGTCCGGGTGCGGATAGACACACTGAATGGCACTCCGTTCCAAGGGCGGGTCCGGGGCCTCGTCCCCTCGGGAGACGAAATCACCCGTCGCTACGAGATCAATATCGTCCTGCCGGACAATCCATCCCTCGTGCCGGGCATGTTCGGCCGCGCGGACATCGTACTCGGCACGCGGACCGTGCCGGTGATTCCTCGCAGCGCACTGATCCGCCGCGGCGGCCTCGACGGCGTGTTCGTGCTCGACGGGGAGACGGCGCGGTTCCGCTGGCTGCGCACCGGTCGGATTCTGGACGATTCCGTCGAGGTTGTCGCGGGATTGTCGGGCGGCGAGCGGATTCTGACGGCCGCGAACGATACGGTGCGCGACGGCTCGCTGATCGAAATGACGGAGAGCGGACGATGAGGACGCCCCGCCTGAACATGGCCGGGCGTATTGCGCAGGTCTTCATCACCTCGAAGCTGACCGTCGTCTTCATCGTTGCCGTGGCCCTGCTGGGCATCGTGGCGGTGCTGCAAACGCCGCGCGAGGAAAACCCGCAGATAATCGTGCCGGCGGCGGCGATCACGGTCAGCTTGCCGGGCGCTTCGGCTGCGGAGGTCGACGAACTCGTCGTCACGCCGCTCGAAGGCATCATGAGCGAGATGCCCGGAGTCGATCACATCGAAAGCACGGCGCAGAACTCCCTCGGCATCGTGCAGGTGCAGTTCAAGGTCGGCGAGGATAAGGAAGAATCTCTGGTCAAGCTTTACGACCGCGTGCTGGCAAGCCGCAGCCGCCTGCCGGCCGACGCGGGAATGCCGTTCGTGCAGAGCGTGGACGCCGATGACGTTCCCATCGTGACTGTTACGCTGTCCTCGTCCCAGTACGACGATTACGCCCTCAACCGCATCGCCGTGCGTATGGCTGAACGGTTGCGCAGCACCGAAGACGTGTCGGTGGTCGATGTCAAGGGCGGCCGGGAGAGGGAGATATCCATCGAACTCGATCCGGACCGCCTGCAAGCCTTCGGCGTAACGCTGAGCCAGGCTTATGCCGCCTTCACCGCGAGCAATCTCTCCGTGCCGTTGCAGCCCACGGTGCGCGACGGCAAGGTCGAGGCCATCAAGCTGTCGGCTTCCTTCACATCGGCCGGAGATGTCAGTCATCAAATCGTCGCCATTCATGACGGTCGCCCCGTCTATGTATGTGACGTCGCAACGGTCACGGACGGTCCGCCGACCGAGGTCACGGCGTTCAGCCGCTTTTCCTTCGGGCCTGGTGATCCTCGTTTCGGCGAGACTGATTCGACGGACATGCCGGCCGTGACCATCGCCGTCGCCAAGAAGAAAGGCGCCAATGCAGTGACAGTGGCCAATGCCGTGATCGACCGTGTCGAGCGCATGCAAGCCTCCTTCGTTCCTAGGGACATCCAGGTGGTCGTCACGCGCGACGATGGCGAGAAGGCCAACGACGCCGTGAACCTCCTCCTTGAACACCTTCTCATTGCCCTCGGCACGGTCGGGCTCGTGCTGATCTTCTTCCTCGGTTGGCGCGAGGCGATGATCGTCATGGTGACGGTGCCGCTGATCCTCTCGATCACGCTCGTCGCCAATCTGCTCGGCGGGGTGACCATCAACCGGGTGACGCTGTTCGCGCTCATTCTGGCGCTGGGCATGCTCGTGGACGCGGCCATCGTCGTCATCGAGAACATCCACCGTCACTACGGATCGCAAGGGGCGCGGATGAGCAAGGAGAGGGCGACGGTTCTCGCCACCAACGAAATCGGCAACGCCACCAATCTCGCGACCTTCGCAGTGATGCTGGTCTTCATTTCACTGCTTCTTGCGTTGACCGGCATGCCGCGACAGTACTTTTTCCCCGTCGCGATCACGGTTCCGGTGGCGATGGCAGCTTCTATCGTTGTCGCCTATATCGTCACGCCTTGGGCGGCCAATCGCTGGTTGCACCGCCAGGATATCCAAGAGGAAGATACGCATGCGCAGGACGCCGGCCACGGCGAGCCGGGAAGGCTGGAGCGCCTCTATCTCCGCCTCTTCGCTCCGTTGCAGCAGCGCCGCTCCGTGCGGATTGCCTTCGGCGCCACGATCCTGCTTTTGATGACGGTATCCGCTATGCAGGGAGCATGGCAGTTCGTCCGTCCGGAGGGCGTGGGCGGGGCGGTGTCGTCCCTTGGGGTTCCCATCGGCTTCCTGCCCAAGGACAACAAGAACACCTTCAATGTGGTGGTCTCCATGCCGGAAACCACACCGGTGGAGGAAACCGACCGGTTCACGCGCGAGATCACGACGCTGCTCTCGAAGGAACAACACGTCATCAACTACCAGACCTGGATCGGCCAGGCCGGCATCGCGGACTTCAACGGCCTGTTCAAGGGCACAGCCGGACGCAGCGGCAATTACGTCGCGGAAATCCGCGTGAACCTCACCGACAAGCGTCATCGAAAGGAAAACTCCATCGATATCGTGCGCGAACTGCGACCGAAGGTCGATGCGATCCGCTTGGCGTATCCCGGCGCGGAGGCCGCGCTTGTCGAAGACCCTCCAGGCCCGCCGCTACGCTCGACCGTCGTCGCCGAGCTCTACGGCCCGGATTCCGAGGGGTTGCGCGCCCTGTCGGCAGAGGTGCGCAAGGCGTTCGAGGAGACATACGATATCGTCGACCTCTCCGATACCGAGCCGGTCGACGTGGTCGAGCATCGTATCGTCCCCGACAAGGAGAAGGCGGCGCTCTCCAAGGTTTCGACTGCACAGATCGCCGAGGCGCTCTCCCTCGTCTACGGTGGCACGAGCCTGAGCCGCGCGCACCTCGCGGACGAGAAGAACCCGGTCGCCGTCCGGGCCTTCGTGCCGCGCCGCTTTGCTGTCGACCCGACCCGTCTCGATCGGGTGTTCGTCGATAATACCGACGGCAAGCCTGTGCCGCTGTCCGAACTGGTCACCGTCGTGCCTGCCTCGATGGACCGGCCGATCCTGCATCGCGACAATGAGAAGGTCACCTTTGTTGGCGCGGAACTGGCGGACTCCGTGCCGCTCTATGCGGTGCTCGATCTCCAGCGCCGCCTCGATGGCATCACCGCGCCGGACGGACGGCCGCTCAGGACCGGCAATCTCGGTCTCGTCGAGGACGTGCCCGACACCATCGACGGCTATCAACTCCTGTGGGGCGGCGAGATGCGCATGACCCTCGACGTCTACCGCGACATGGCGATCGCGCTCAGTGGCTCACTGCTGACGGTGTATTTCCTGCTCGTCGCCTATTATCGCTCCTTCCTCGTACCCATGATGGTCATGTCGGCGGTGCCGCTTGGCATCATCGGCATTTTCCCGGGCCACTGGATCGTCGGAGCTGATTTCTCGGCAACGTCAATGGTTGGCATCATTGCGCTGGCTGGCGTCGTGATCCGCAATTCGCTCCTGATCATCGACTTCATCCAGGACAACCGGAAGCAAGGCATGCCACTCGATGTCGCCGTGCGACAGGCCGGTGCCGTGCGCTTGCGGCCGATCCTCTTGACGACCCTGGCCATCGTTTTTGGGTCGGCGATCATGGTGAAAGATCCGGTTTTCGGCGGGCTCGCCGTCTCGCTCATCTTCGGGACGGTCGCGTCCACCTCGTTGACGATCTTCGTCGTGCCAATCCTGTACGACCTCGATGCGCGGCGAAGAATTCGTAACGCACAGAGATAGTTGTCGCGCATGTTCTCCGCTCTCTACAGACATGGTGGATAGGTGAAAAGGCCCCGAAGCGTGGTGCTCCGGGGCCTTTCGTGGCTTGGGCTATGTGGGGTCAGGCGGCGGTGCCGAGCAGCCGCCAGTACGGTTCGAAGCTGGCTGCCACCAGCGCGCCGATCTGCCCCAGAAAGGGGGCGTAGTCGCCGCGCACCCCGATGGTGTCGAGGGTTTCGTAGTATGCGGCCCGCTGTTCCACCGGTATGATCACCGTAGGGAACCCGGCCCGCATCAGTTCAAGGTTCATCAGCAGTCGGGCGGTGCGCCCGTTGCCGTCCGTGAACGGGTGGATCGCCACGAAGTCGGCATGGACGCGCGCGGCCAGTTCCACAGGGTGCAGGCGTGCCGCCGCATCCGCGTACCAGCGAAAGAAGGCGTCCATGCGTTCCTGCACGTGCAGGGCATCGGGCGGGGTGTGCCCCGCGCCGGAGATGATGACATTGCGGGTCCGGTAGCGGCCCGCGTCAGCGGAAATGCCCCGGAGTACGAGTTGGTGCAGGTCCTTCAGGGTGCGTTCGTCCAGCCCGCGTCCGTCTCGCACCACCTCTTCCAGAAAGCCGATGGCTTCCCTGTGGTTGATGGCTTCAAGGTGCTCACGCATGGACTTGCCGCCGATGGTCACCCCGTCTTCCAGCACCACCTTGGTCTCCATGAGGGTCAGCGTGTTCCCCTCGATGGCATTGGAATGGAAGGTGTACCGCAGCACCATGTCCGCCCGCAGGTCGGCCACCATGTCGGGCGGCAGCGGACGATGCCGGTCGAGCCGCGCCTTGAGGGCGTCGAGTTGGGCGAAGTCGATGGGCGGTGTGGGCGATGGCGTTGTCATGGTGTGCTCACGGGTAACATGCAATCTCGTTAGCAGTCTCGATAGGTAAACGGGTTGGCGTGGCCTGTCCAGCCACCTACCACAGACCGCAATTGGGCAGGACGGGTTGCAGGTCGGGCATGACCTCGCGGGGGATGGCGTCCAGCGCAAGATCGTCCCCAAGGTCGGGCATGTCGTCCTCTCCTCCTTCGGGTTCGTCTGCGGACGTTATCCGTCCATTCTCCGTGTTTCCATCCTGCCGCAACAGGGCATCCAGCAGATCGGACGGGCGATGCCCCTCCATGATCCGTTGTCCATGCTCCATGAGCGCGGACGGATCGCGCAGCAGGGCCACCAGCCCTTGCAGCATGAGCAGGTGCGCTCCCTGTATCCTGCCCCGTTTGGGCAGGTTGGCGAAGGCGGTACCGATAAGGTCGGCCACAGGGGCCACCCTCGGTTCCACGAAGGTGAGTCCGGCCAGCTTCTGGTGGATGGTCCGCAAGGGGGACAGCGCCTTGTGGGTCACTTCGCTGCGGCCCGCATAGCACTTGTGCCAAGCCTCGGTGGCCGCCTTGGCCACCTCATAGAACAGGGTCCGGCCAAGCCCGCGCACTTCTTCCGCAAGCCCCTGGGCCACCGGCTCCGCATCGCCTGGGGCAGGCGGCACAATGCGGTAGACCTGCCAGCGGAATCCCATGCGGCTGCGCACGTAGTCCGCGCTGACCGTGGAATCGGCGATGATGCGTTCCCACTCGCCGTGCCGGGCTATCCAGTCCCGAACGGCGTCGTCGTACCGGGTGAGGAAGGTATCCCTGGCGGCCAGGAATTCGGCCCGAATTCGGTCGAGTTCTTCCACAAGAACGGGGGCTTTTTCCTCCGGAATGCCCCAACCGCCAAGAAAGCGCACGCCGTGACGGTCGAGCAGGTTCACCGCACGCGCCTTCAGCGTGCCGAAGATCTTCAGTTCCTCGGGGTCGCAGATGCGCTTGCTGCCGAGCGAGGCAAGTTCCTCCGGCGGCAGGTCCGCGCCGCCGAAGTCCGCCGGGGTCAGCTTGCGCCGGGCGGTCCAGATGCTCACGTCGAGGTTGATGGCCATGAGGCAGTTCAGAATGGTGTCGTGCATGTGCGTGCTCCATAAAAGCGGAACGCCCCTCGGGGGAGGGGCGTCCTAGATTCCGTTGTGGAAGTGATAGTGGTCTTTTTCGATCTTCTCCGCGGCCTGTCGCCACATCTCCTGTACCGGGTCCTCGTCGATGCACCGGCCCCACCCGATGGTGTGGACCGTGACCCGAGAGGGATGGGGTTCCTCGTCATCCCCGGTCCAGGTGCTGACCTTGAGGAGGTAGAGTTCCGCTTCGGCCTTCCAGTGGTGGCGGACGCCGTTGGTGTGGATATCCCGAGCGAGGTGGATGCTGCGGGAGAAGGGGAAGATGCGTATGGCCGATGTCGCTTTCATGAGTCCGTGCTCCTCGTGAGTGCGGTGCATGCCGGAGTTTTTCTAGCATATGGGTTTGTTGGGAGGAAAATCAAGAGCCTGGAAAGGGGCCGTATGACGAGACGAGCCGGTAGCCTTCCTTGAGTTTGCCGAGGGTGCGTGACCGCGCCTCGCGGATGGGGTTGCCCCGGTTGCACCGGGTGATGGCTAGGGCAAGCCGTTGTCCTTGCGTATTGAGCTTGCCCCAGTGGAGGTCGATGCCATGCTCCTGGATGGTGCAGGACCAGAACTTGCCGCCCGAAGGGGTGTCCTTTTTGAGGCGCAGCCAGGGAGGCGAAGGGAGGGAGGCGAAGAAGGCGGGATCAAGAGACTGACGGGTGAGCAGGGAATCCATGAACTGGAGCACCAGGCCGGTATTGCCCGGGATTCGAGGAGACGCGGCATCCTTGCCGGGGGTGTCCGGATCGGACGTGTTCGGCGCGGTAACGGCGTCCCCGCTCACTCCCCCGTGGGGAACATGCGCTGGGCGATTTCGTGGAGGAGCGTTCGGGTTTCCCGTGTGGCCTTGAAGCCGAGTGTCCTGTCGAGGGCGTAGGCCACGGGCTGGATGCCCTGCCGGGCCAGCGGCTGGAACCGCTGGGTCAGGTCGGCCCAGCGAATCAGGGTGCGGGTGGAGAAGGTCACCTCGATGGAGGCGCCATGCGCCGTGCCCGATTCGCCCATGAACAGGCGACGGACCTCGTTGGCGTAGTCGATCATGGTGCGCCGCAGGGGTGCAGGGAGTTGCGGCGCGATACGCTCCAGCAGCCGTTCTTCCGCTGCGGGTTCGGGGTAGCCCATCTCGCACAGCCAGAACCGGTCGAGGAACGCGAGGTTCTGGCGCAGGGTGCCCTGGTAGAGACCCGTTTCGTCGGAACCGCCGTTGGTGTTGGCGGTGGCCGCGAACCGGAACATGGGGTGCGGCGTGACCAGTTCACCGCCATTCTCCGGAATGCACAGGGGCTGGCCGTCGAGGATACCGTTGAGCCCCGTGGCCGTGGCGGGTTCCAGCAGGTCCAACTCGTTAAGCAGGAAGAGCCCGCCATGCTTCATGGCCAGCGCCAGGGGGCCATACCGGAACTCCATGGAACCCTGATGCACGGACAGGTGGCCCACGAGGTCGGGGAACTCCAGCCTGCCGTGCCCGGTGACCTCGAAGACCGGGTAGTTGAGGCGGGCTGCCAGTTGCTTGATGGCGCTGGTCTTGCCACTTCCCGTGGGACCAAACACATACAGCGGGTCTGAGCTGTCCATGAGCCATACGACGATGTCCCGGCTGCACTCATGGAACACATAGTCGGGGTCGATGTTAGGGGTGTGGGCACAGGACTTGTTGAAGCCCTTGATGATACGCCCTGATGGGGTGCCGCTGAAAACGGCTCCGGCGTCGAGGTCAATGATGGTCGTGTGTACTTCGGACATGGTGGCTCCTTGTGCGATAGGTTGGAAACTTGACCTCTAT